>JAFUGB010000309.1 GCA_017469605.1 Clostridia bacterium | reverse complement strand
TTCAGGATGCCGCCGATGAGCAGGTAGGCGAAGGGGGAATAGTGCAGGCCGATGACCACGATCATGGGGAACAGGCCATACACAAACCATTCGGGCATGCAAACGCCAAAGAGCGCTTCCACCATGCCCACATTGCCGCCGCCCACCTGGCTGTTTTGAAACAGGTTTACCCAAAACAGCGCGATGGTCCAGGCCGGCATCATATAGGGAAAGATGAAAACGGCGGAGATGAATTTTTTGCATTTCAGGTCGGAACGGGTTATGAACCACGCCACGGTACCGCCCACGATAATGCCCAGGATGCCGGAGCCCAAGCCCAGCAGCAGGGAATTGATCAGCGGCTGCCAGAAGTAAGTGCTGCTCCATTTGCCGCCGCCAAACAGCTTGGTGAAGTGAAAGAAGGTCCAGCTGCCTTCCGGCTGGCGCGCCAGCTGTTCCTCTCTTGCGCCGTGGATAGTAAACATGTTGGACAGCATGGTGATCAGCGGCAAAAGGGAAAGCACCACCAGCAGGATCAGAAACAGAAGAAGGATCAGATTGGCCGGTTTACCGAAAAAAGCGCGCAGACGGTATTTCAGCGGCTCGCGTTCAGATTTGCGCGGGATTGTCATAGGGTTCACACTCCCTGTTTACGATTGAGCGCATTAAAGAAGAAGGCGCGGATACATGATGAATCCGCGCCTCAGGTATTATGGCTTAGCCCACTTCGAGAGCGATGAATTCAAACACTTCGTTGAAGTGCTCCAGAATGTAATCGGCATCTTCAAATACCAGCTTATCCTGCCAGTAGGTATAGGGCTTGTCATCCACACCGTCGGGCTTTTCAATGGTGGTATTGGGGCTGTAGTAACCCTGGCTGGAGTTCCAGCTGCTGGGACCGGCGAAGCCGCCTTCATCCAGCAGCCAGTTGATAAACAGGGCGCAGGTGTAGGGGCAATCGGTATCATTGAACACGGTGGCATATACGCTGTACATGAAGCCGCTGAAGCCGTCCACGTCGTTCTCAAACTGCAGCACGGTCAGGTTGCCGCGGTCGGCCTCATCCACCTTGCGCAGCTTGGAAAACACAAACAGGCCCATGTTGCCGGCAGCGCCGGAAGCAATGCCGGTGGCCATCTTGGAGGCCGAGGTATAGGTGTAGTTTACGTTGCCCAGGAAACCGGCAATCCAGGCGTAAGCGGCGCTCTCATACTCACCGGCTTCAAAGGGCTTGCCGTACCGCGCCTCGTAGGCGGCGGACAGTCTCTCTTCCCATTCGGGGCTGGTCAGCATCATCAGGAAGTTGATGTTCACGGTTTCAACGGTGGGGTTCTTGAAGAAGATGCGGTCCTTCCATTCGGGTTCGGTCAGCTCCCACACATTGGTGAAATTGATGGACTGCGCATCGCCGTTGTTGGCGGTGCTGCCGTTGTTGTAGATGAACAGCGAGTTGATGAAGGTGACCACAGCGGGCTCCTGGAAGGCTTCGGGCACGACATCCTTGAGCGCCTGGGGGAAGTAAGCGTAAGCCAGCCCCTTGTCCAGCAGGCGGGATTGCAGGTCCGCGCCGTTCTGCAAAAGGCCCATATCGGCGGTTCCGGTGCCGATGGTGCGGGTCAGGATGGAGTAAGTTTCGCCGTCGTCGATTTCGGCGTAAATGATTTTGCCGGCCAGATCAGGATAAGCCTGCTCAAAGTTGGCGGCGGCCTTTTGGGCAAAGGAGGTGGTGGAGTAGAAGTTCAGCTGGGCGCCCGCGGCGATTTCCTCCTTCGCCTTTTCGTAGAGCTCCTCATTGCTCATGGTGCTGGCGGCCTTCAGGGCGTCCTGAACGCTTTCAGCGGAGGCTGCTGCGGCCAGAGACAGCGCCATGGCCAGAGCCAATACAAGGGACAAGATCCGTTTCATTATGAAAACCCTCCTGTTTTTAATTTCGGGTGTCATTCTATCACCCGATTTATATCTGTAATATAAGTATACATGACAAATTTTGCAAAGTCAAGATTTGCGGCGCGGTTTGCGTGTCAAGAAATTGTCTTTTGTTGAGCGGACGGCATGGATTATGTTTGACGAAAGCATCAATGTAATGTATAATTTTCTGGAAAGGCGTCGTAAATCAATGGCTTGAAGCCCTTCATATTTGCGAAATCCATAAGCCGGCCCGGCGGGTTTTGCGCGTGGGGATTTCTGAAGCTGATACCGTTTCAAACGCGTTGATGGATCAGGAGGAAAAATGGATAAGGTTGCTGTGCTGGTTCCCTGCTATAACGAGGCGCTCACTGTTGCCAAGGTTGTTGCCGATTTTAAGCGGATTTTGCCGGAGGCCGTGGTCTATGTGTATGATAACAATTCCACCGACGGCACGGCGGAAATTGCCCGGAAAGCGGAAGCTGTTGTACGCTATGAGCATCAGCAGGGTAAGGGCAACGTGATCCGCCGCATGTTTGCCGAGGTGGACGCCGAATGTTACCTGATGGTCGATGGGGACGATACTTACCCCGCGGAATCGGCTCGGGAAATGGCGGATAAGGTGCTGGATCGCAAGGCGGATATGGTGGTGGGTGACAGGCTTTCCTCCACATATTTTGAGGAAAACAAGCGTCCCTTCCATAACTTTGGGAACAGCCTTGTGCGCAGGAGCATCAATTTCCTGTTTAAAAACGATATCAAGGATATCATGACCGGGTACAGGGCGTTCAGCTATCGCTTTGTCAAAACCTTCCCGGTGCTTTCCAAGGGCTTTGAAATAGAAACCGAGATGAGCATTCACGCCGTGGATAAAAATATGTTCGTGGAGAACGTGGTCATTGATTACCGTGATCGCCCCGACGGCAGCCAATCCAAGCTGAGCACATATTCGGACGGTTTCAAGGTGCTGCGTACCATCGCGCGTCTGTTCAGAACCTATCGGCCTGGCGTTTATTTTGGACTCTGGGCGCTTGTTTTGCTGCTGATTGCGTTTATATTCCTGCTGCCGGTATTGATCACCTATGGCAAAACCGGCCTGGTGCCCCGCTTCCCCACGCTGATCGTCTGCGGCTTTGTGGCCATTGCGGCGGTACAGTCTTTCTTTGCGGGACAGATCCTGAAAACGATTTATCAGAAAAACCGTCAGGATTTTGAAATGGACCTGTATCGGGTGACCGATGCGTTCAATCAAAAGACCGGCTCAGCCAAAGGCTGATCAGGGGATCGGGTGGAGCAAGACTATATGCTGAAAAAACTTTTTAATCCCAAAGTGCGGGCCGCGCTGGCCTCCCCGCTGCTGTTCGTTGCCTATGGACGCATGGAAAACACCGTCGCTTATTCGGTTTACTTTTTTGTGCCTGTACTGGCGTTTGCCACGTCGGATGAAAAGCGAAAAAAACAGGGGGAGACGGCGCTGCTGTGAGGGATAACAAATTTGCGTTCTCTGACGATGCGTCGGACTTTGTGATCCTGGGCGAAGTTGTTCCCGACGCGCTCCTGGAAATCCGTTATTATTCCACCTTTAATTTCATTGGCGACAGGATTAACGGCTATGAGCAGCCCGTTGCGCTGCTCACCAAAGAAGCCGCGGCGGCGCTCAGGCAGGCCAGCGACGAGATGGCCGGCCTGGGCTACCGTCTGAAAATCTACGACGCCTACCGTCCGCAGATGGCCGTCGACCACTTTATGCGCTGGGCGCAGGATGCTGCCGATATCCGGATGAAGGCGTTTTTTTACCCAAATCTGGAAAAGGATATGCTCATTCCCCAAGGGTATATCGCCAGGCATTCCGGCCATAGCCGCGGCAGCACGGTGGATTTGACGCTTTTTGATATGAAAGCGGGGATGGATGTCGATATGGGCGGACCGTTTGATTATTTTGGGGAGCTCAGCCATCCGGCATATACAGGCGGTACCCAAGCACAGTATG
>JAFUGB010000308.1 GCA_017469605.1 Clostridia bacterium | reverse complement strand
CAGGAGGGATCCTTTGGAAGCCTTTGAAGTACGACAGCTCACACCGGAACAGGTGCGCGGCGTTTACCGCCGGCATATTCTCCATGATTTTCCCGCCAATGAGCGCAAGCCGCTTTCGGCCATTCTGCGCGCGCTGGAGCGAAACGAATATATCTGCTTTGGCGCGTTCCGAGAGGAACAGCTGCTGGCGTATGCTTATGTTGTGGTGCTCCGGGAGGAATGCCCCCTTTACCTGTTTGACTATCTGGCTGTATGCCGCGGGCTGCGCAGCCGGAGCATCGGGAGCGGCTTTTTGCGGGCGCTTATGTCCGGACCGCTGCGGGACGCTGGATGCGTGCTGCTGGAAATTGACGATCCGGACTACGCCGAAAACGCGGATGAACGCGCCCTGCGCCTGCGCCGGGAACGGTTTTACCTGCGGAACGGGCTCAGGCATACCGGCGTTACCGCGCTTGTATTCCATGTTCATTATAGAATCATGGAGCTGCCCGTCTGCCCGCCCCATTCAATCCGGGAGGCCAGCGCTATATACCGGCGATTGTACCATGCCATCATGCCTGAGTGGGTTTACCGCAGCATGGTGGAGGTAACGCCGGAATAAGGCTTGGTTCGGGCGACGCGCCGCCAGCCCAATATTTTGGCGCCTTTGCTTGACAGGTGATGGCATTCATCATAAAATAAATAGAATTGTTATTTATCGGCATGCGCGCCCAGCAGCGCTTTATTCAGAGGATACGGAGGATAAATACATGATCACCATTGAAAAACTGGCCGCCTACGGCGCCGATACCAAATCCGGCCTGGCCCGGTGCATGAATAACGAGGCTTTTTACCTGCGCCTGGTCAACATGGAACTGGCCGACGCCAACTTTGACAAGCTGCGGGCGGCCTTGGCCGCGGGCGACGCCCACGGCGCCTTTGAAGCGGCGCACGCCCTGAAGGGTACCACAGGCAACCTGTCCCTGACGCCTGTTTTTGATCCCGTGTCCGAGCTTACCGAAAAGCTGCGCGGCGCCGACGTCCTGCCCGATCTCGACGGTTTGGGCGAGCGTGTGCTGCGGGCTTATGAAACCCTGAAAGCGCTGGCGGAATAACGGCGCGGGCAATTATTTGACGCTGTATTTGCGCGGCAGGAAAGGAGCGGGAAAATGGAAAAAACTTGGATACAGATATTCGGCGGCTTTTCGATCACCGTCGGGGATCAGTGTTACGAGCATTTGCCCGTAAAAAGCCGAAAGGGCGTCAGCCTGCTTACCTACCTGATGCTGCGGGATGGCAAGCCCGTTTCCAGCCAGCGCCTGATCCGCGAAATGTGGAGCGCGAAAACCAGCTGCAATCCGGAGGGCGCGCTCAAAACCATGATCAGTCGCCTTCGCGCCACGCTCAATGATATCAACGATGGGCTGGGCGGCTGTATCCAGAGCGCCCAGGGAAGCTACTGCTGGCAAAGCGGGCCCGATGTGCGGGTGGACGCCATTGAATTCATGCGCCTGCTGGAAAACCTCAAAATAGAGCGGGACAGCGGCAAAAAGCGCGCAATGTACCGCCGTATCCAGGAAATCTACCAGGGCGATCTCGGGTATACCGGCGATTTGGTGGGCGGCCTGATCCAGACCAGCTGGATGCACCGGGAATACCTGGAAGCCATGTACGCCTACGTCCAAATGCTGCGGGAGGACGGCGACCAACGGGGAATCCGCGGCGTATGCAGGCAGGGCCTCCGGGTGGACGACCAGGATGCGTTTTTCCGCGTTGAGCTTGCCCGCGCCGAATGCGCGCTGGACCGGCAGGGAAAAACGGAGACCGGATGCAGCCGCGCACTGCCTTCCCGGCGCGGGGACGCCCAGCCGGAGGAGACCTATCATGAAGCGGCCGCGGCCGGAAGCGCGCTGCAGTCCAGCCTGGAAGCCATCCGGCAGGAGCTGCAGCGGCAGGAACAGGCGCAGGATGGCCCCTTCTTTTGCGATTATGTCGCCTTTAAGGAATTTTACCATGTTCAGGTCCGCAGCCTGGAACGCCTGGGCTCCACCGTATTCCTGGGGCTGATCATGGTGGCCGGCCGCAATGGGGGATTGTCCGACGTGAGCCGGGAAAGCGCCATGGCGGGCCTGCAGGAAATACTGCGCAGGAATCTGCGCAAGGGCGATATTATAACGCGCTTTTCGGCCAATACCATGGCCATGCTGCTGCCCAATGTGAGCTTTGGCACGGGCGGCACGGTGCTGGAGCGCATCGAAACGCTGTTCCGCGCCGAATATCCCAGCCCCCATGTGGTTTTGCATCACCGCATTACGCCGCTGGGAGCGGGCTGAAAGCGATTAAACGATGGAAAGCGGGTGTTCCATGAAAGCAACATTGCGGCTGTTCCTGGCCGTGGCGCTGCTGGCAGTCACGCTGCTGCTTTGCGGCACGGCGCTGGCGGATAATACCGTCTGGCCGGCCACCGGCCAGGATGTGAAAAAAAACGGCAAAATGAAATTGGATGTCAGCTATACATCCAACGGTTATTTTATGGCCGCCGTCCAGAGCAAAAACAAGCATAAGCTCAAGCTGCGCGTGGTCAAGTCCGGCGAAACGCTGACGTACGACCTGAACGGCAACGGCGATTATGAGGTATTCCCCCTGCAGCTGGGCAATGGCAAATACGAAATTTCGCTGTACGAAAACGTATCGGGCAAAAAGTACTCCCAGGAGGGCAAGGTGACGATCAGCGTTTCCTTAAAAGCATCCACCATTCCCTTCCTGGGACCAAACCAGTACGTCAATTATACAAGAGCCTCAGAAGCCGTGGCCAAGGCCGCCGACATCTGCGCCGGGAAAAGCGGCAAGGAAGCCTTTGACGCCGTGTGCGGTTTTATGAAATCAGGCTTTGTGTACGATTATGTAAAGGCCGTCACCATCAAGGCGGGCGTGCTGCCCGATATAGACGGCTCCTACAAAAAGAAAATGGGCGTCTGCCAGGACCTGGCGGCCATCATGGCCTGCATGCTGCGAACCCAGGGGATCCCCAGCAAGCTGATGATCGGCTATGCCGATAAGCAGTACCATGCCTGGACCGTAACCGTGATCAACGGCGAAGAGGTGTTCTACGATCCCACCGCGGCGCTGAACGCCATATCCAAAGTAAAAGAATACACGCTGGAAAGATTTTATTGACGGGGGGAAAGCCAGATGGAAAATAAAGGAAATAAGGCCCTTTCGGCGGCCGAGCTGAGTACCTTTTGCGGACAGGTGGCCCTGATCCTGGAGGCCGGCCTGCCGCTGTACGACGGCATGGAAACACTGGCCGGTACCGAAAATGGCGGCCGGAACAGCGCCGTTTACGCCTCTGCCAGCAAGGGCGTTACCGAAACCGGCTCGCTCTACGAGGCGCTGAAGGCCGACGAAAGCTGGCCGGACTACATGGTGGAAATGGTGGGCATTGGCGAGCGCTCCGGCCAATTGGAAAGCGTGATGCGCGGCCTGGAAGCCTATTATGCCCGGGAGGAACGTATCCGTTCGGCTGTGAGCAGCGCCATCACCTATCCGCTGGTGCTGGGCGCCATGCTGGAGCATAGGGGAGTCGAACCCCTGACCTCGACAATGCGAATGTCGCGCGCTCCCACGCGGGCCAGTTTTAGCTAACTTCAAACACAAGCAAAGGTTTGAAAGATGCTGAAACTGGCCCGCTTTTTTCGTTTTAGCACCTTCCAGCAAGACTACTTACAAAGTATCACATTTTGATCGCAAGAAGTCAATATGAAATGTGAATCGCTTGGTCCCTGCGCGTGCCACATCGCAATCATTAAGAACAATATGCGAACGGTATCCGTATCGCTGCGTTTGCATCCCAAAATCCAAATTGACCCAAAGGAGTTGATGAAAATCAGCTCCTTTT
>JAFUGB010000030.1 GCA_017469605.1 Clostridia bacterium | reverse complement strand
GCTGGATCGCTGGATCGAGGAGGGGCTCACCGATGTGCTGCGGGAGGAGCATGTGGGCTGCATTGCCTTTGCGCCCCTGGCCAACGGCATGCTCACCGGCAAATACCTGGACGGCATTCCGGCTGATTCCCGGGCGGCCCGGGATCCGCGCTACCTGAAGCCCGAAAGAATTACTGAGGATAAGCTGGACACCGTGCGAAAGCTGAAGGCCATTGCGGACCAGCGGGGGCAGAAGCTGCACCACCTGGCGCTGCAATGGGTGCTGCGCGATCCCGTGGTTACCTCGGCGCTGATTGGCGCAAGCCGGCCTGAGCAGATCGTTGACAACGCCGCCATCGTTGCCGCGCCGCCGCTGAGCGATGAGGAACTGCGGCAGATTGAGATGGCGCTGGCCGGGGCATAAAGGAGGGTACGGCACATGAATATTGGCATTCGCTTGCATGATACCGCGCCGGGCACGCTGGCGGAGCGCCTGGACTTTGCCCGGGAGCAGGGCTTTGCCTGCGCCCATCTGGCGCTGAGCAAGACGGTGCAGGGCTATGATATGGCCAGCGCCCCCGCCCTGCTTACCGACGCGCTGGCCGATGAGGTGAAGGCGCTGTTTTCCGCCCGGCGGCTCCGGTGCGCTGTGCTGGGCTGCTACCTGAACCTGGCCAATCCCAACGCCGAAGAGCGGCGGCAAACCCAGGAAATCTACAAGGCCCATCTGCGCTTCGCGCCGCTGATGGGCGCCATGATGGTGGGCACCGAAACCCCGGCCAACAAAAATGCGCAGTATGCCGAACCCGCCGCCCAAAGCGAGGAGGCCTTCCAGCTGTTTTTGACGGGGCTGCGCCCGGTGGTTCGCGCTGCCGAGGAAGCCGGGGCCATCCTGGCGGTGGAGCCGGTGAGCTATCATATTGTTTCCACGCCTCAGCGTGCCCAGCGCATGCTGGAGGCCGTGCCTTCGGATAACCTGCGCATCATCCTGGACGCGGTGAACCTGCTGTCGCCCGAAACTGTGGACCGCGCGGACGCCATCGTGGAGGATGCCATCCGCCGCTTGGGCGATAAGATTATGATGCTGCACATGAAGGATTATGAATTGCGGTCCGGCAAGGTGGCGGCCTGCGCCTGCGGTACCGGCAGCATGGATTACGGGCGGCTGCTGGCCTATGCAAAAGCCCGGAACCTGCCCATGACGCTGGAAAACACCACGCCCGAAAATGCCGAAGCCGCCCGGCTGTATCTGGAACGCGCGGCGGCGGGGCTTTGACGGGGCGGAGAGAAGGACGTTGTTTTTTGGGAAAATATACGGCGGGCTTTCGCGGACGCGAAAGCTCCGGGGCATCGACAAAGCCGATGCCCCCGAAGAAAATGAAGTCTCATTTTCTTCGGATTGCAAATTTTACTGTGATGCTTCGCATCACGGCCGTAAAATTTGATGGGAATGAAAATTTGTTTCGCGGGGGCAAGCTCCGCTACCCAAATGTTCGCCTCGGCGGCGTACATGCCGTCGCCTGGGGATGCAAAATGAAGGCGCCGCGGCCCCTTCATGCATCCCAGGTTCACGACGCTGGGTTTGTTGATGATCTGGGG
>JAFUGB010000307.1 GCA_017469605.1 Clostridia bacterium | reverse complement strand
TTTCAAGCTGCCCTTTTCAGCCCCATGCTTTACGGCTGCTTGCCGATGTACGCCAGGATGCCGCCGTCCACATACAGGATATGGCCTTTTACAAAGTTGCGGGTATCGGAAGCCAGGAACACCGCCGGGCCCTGCAGGTCCTCCGGCGTACCCCAGCGGGCGGCGGGCGTTTTGGCGATGATAAACTGGTCAAAGGGATGGCGGCTGCCATCGGGCTGGCGCTCGCGCAGGGGCGCGGTCTGGGGCGTGGCGATATAGCCAGGGCCAATGCCGTTGCACTGGATATTGGCTTCGCCATACTCGGCGCAGATATTGCGGGTCAGCATCTTAAGGCCGCCCTTGGCCGCGGCATAAGCCGATACCGTTTCACGGCCCAGCTCGCTCATCATGGAGCAGATATTAATGATCTTGCCATGGCCCTTCCTGATCATGCCGGGTATTACCGCCTTGGCGCAGATGAAGGGGGCGTTCAGGTCCACATCCACCACCTGGCGGAACTCCTCGGCGGTCATTTCAAGCATGGGAATGCGTTTGATGATACCGGCGTTGTTCACCAGGATATCAACAGTGCCCACTTCCTCCTCGATCTTTTTCAGCGTGGCCTGGACGGCCTCCTCATCGGTCACATCGCAAATATACCCGTGGGCCTCAATGCCGGCAGCCTTATAATTCTCCCGTCCGCGCTCCAGCTGCTCCTGTCCGCGGTCATTGAATACGATGGTGGCGCCCGCGGCGGCATAAGCCTCGGCAATGGCAAAGCCGATGCCGTAGGAAGCGCCGGTGATCCAGGCGATTTTGCCCTTCAGGCTGAAAGCGTTCATATCCATTTTCTTTTTCCTCCTTAGCGAAGTTCTGTGGTGGGAATAGTGTCCATATCGTCAAAGGTCTGATTCTCGCCGCCCATGGCCCAAATGAAGGTGTAATTGCTGGTGCCGGCGCCGGCATGAATGCTCCACGAGGGAGATATCACCGCCTGCTCGTTTTGCATTACAATATGGCGGGTTTCCCGGCCTTCGCCCATCATATGGAATACCACGTTGTTTTCGGGCACTTCAAAGTAGAAATATACTTCCATGCGCCGCTCATGCGTATGGGCAGGCATGGTATTCCAAACAGATCCGGGCTCAAGCACGGTCATGCCCATGGACAGCTGGCAGGTTTTGAGCACAGAGGGATGGATAAACTGATTGATTACGCGCTTATTGCTGGTTTCAAGCGCGCCCAGCGGCTTTTTAGCGGCATCCGCGATTTTGATCAGCTTATTTTCGTAGCTGCAATGGGCGGGCGCGGAAACAATATAGAACTTGGCAGGCTGTGCGGCGTTTTCACTTTCAAACAGCACTTCCCTGGCGCCTTTGGTAATATACAGACAATCCTTGTATTCCATGGTATATACCACGCCGTCCACGATGACGCGGCCTTCGCCGCCCACGTTGAACATGCCGCATTCCCGGCGTTCCAGGAAGTATTCGGTGCCAAAATTCTTCCAAATGTCAATTCCCTTGTCGATGCTCACCTTTTCCCGCACGGGCATGACGCCCAGTGTGACCATGCGGTCCACATGGCTGTACACGGCCTGCACCTGATCCTCAACAAACAGGTTTTCGATCAGAAACTCCCCGCGGGTTTCCTCAGTGGTATAGCGCTTGAAATCGCGCTGATTGCAGCTGTAACGGATATCCATATGTTTTCCTCCTGTTAAGTTTCTGTAATTGTATTGACTGAAACGGCAGTCAGCCGTTGGCCTTCAATGCCTTCCATGCGCACGTTGTCCAGGGTAACGCGATCCACAAAGCTGAAAATCAGCCCCCGCCTGCAGCAGCTTTCCACGCCGTCCGCCATGGCGGGCGTCATGGGCTGCGCGTCCCTGGAAAAGCTGAACTGGCAATCCCGCAGCAACACATGCTCCACCTGCCTTTCCGGCAGTCCAAGGGCGTAGCCCGCGCAGCCCTGGCAGCCCGTCGCGCGGACCCGCTCAAAGCAAATGCTGCCCACCGTGGGCGTGGCATCGTCCACCGGCTGTGGGTCTCTGGACTGCACGTAGGGCGTTTTGCCGTCGGGATCACAATAATACATGGCGTTGATCACCATCGGCGCTTTTACGCCGTCCATGCGCACATCCTCAAAACGGATGTCATCGATAACGGCATATTTTCCGCGCCCCCGGCGGGTTTTGATGCGCAGCCCACGATCGTTGCCCCGCATATAGCAGTGATGCACCCGCACATGGCACACGCCCCCTGACATTTCGCTTCCCACAGTGACGCCGCCATGCCCATCCAGCATGGCGCACCAGGCGATTTCTATATTTTCGCAGGGCGTGTGGTAGGTTTGTCCCATATAGATTTTGCCGGACTTGATGGCGATGCAGTCATCCCCCACCGAAAAAACCGTGCCCAGCACGCGGACATCGCCGCAGCTTTCCGGATCAAATCCATCGGTATTGGGGCTGACCGCCGGCGCCTCCACCCGAACGTTCAGGAAGCTCAGCTGCCGGCTGAAGGTGGGATGCAGGTTCCAGGAGGGGCTGTTGCGAAAGGTAACGCCCTGGACGGTGATATTCCTGCAATTGCGGAGATAGAAAAGCCTGCCCCGCCACGCGATTTTCTTCTGCCGTTGGTTGATCCACCAATCTCCCTGCTGGGCACGGCCATCCACCGTGCCCTCGCCAATGATCTGCACATTTTCCACGCCGATGCCTGTCAGCGCTCCGGCAAAGCAGCTTAGCGGGTTGCCCTCCCAGGTGCCCAGCAGATACTCTCCCGTTTCGTCGGTGGTACGGGTCATGCCCGGCAGGATGGGAAACGCTTCCCGATCCGTGCGCAGCGCCAGCACGGCATCCTTTTGCAGCTCCAGGGTGATATCGCTTTTAAGGAACAGCGGGCCGGTGCGGTATGTGCCCGCGGGGACCAGCACGCGCCCGCCGGGCGGGCAGCTGAGGATGGCGGCCTGCAGCATGGGGGTATCGTCATGATCGCCGTCCCCCAGGGCGCCAAAGCGCTTTACATTCAGTGTACAAAGCTCCCTGGCCGTATGAAATACGATTTCACTTTCTTTTTTTCCGTTGAGTTCGCTTTCCAGCACGTATTCGGTATCGGGCCATAATCAAAAGATCGAAAATCCCGATCGGTACTCTCGCCCGATATCGGCGCCGTTGAGCTTCAGCTTTCGCGGCGCGGATGCGTAATAATCGCCATCCGGGTCCAGCAGCACGGCAGCGCTCCGGGAGGAAACATAAAGACATTTCATTGCGCGATCCTCCCATATTCATCCAGCGCCAGCCGATAAAAATCGGCGTTCTGCGGTGTGCGCTGGGCATTCTCAAACCCTTTCTTCGCGGCAGGCAGATACTTTTCAGCATCCAGCAATCCCAGCCGGACAGCCTTCATCAGCGCGTAATGCGCCCGGACATCCCGGGAATCCAGCGCTTTGCGGGCCGCCTCCAGCATGAGATCGGCCAATACGCGATAATGCTCATACAGCTGCTCATCCATTTTTTCCAATGTATCGGCCAGAGCCATCAAATAAAACCCATCGGTGAGCCCGTCGGGATACAGCCGGTCCCGCGCCTGCTGAAACAGGAGGGCAATGGCCTTCGCGTCCCTGCGCCCGCCGAAGCGCACATCGTACGCCGCATGGGAAGGCTGATATAAATACAGGTTTTCCGGCATGATCTTTTCCTCTTCGCTGAGCAGATCCAGCTGGCCCATCATTTGTTCCAGATACGGCTGAGCAAACTCCATCCAGATTGCCTCCCGGCCCTTTTGTTTTCTGCTCACATGATACAGTCACGCCCGGCTCCGTGTCAAGGTTTCGCGGCAAACTGAGCCCCTTTTTCAATATGATACATCCGTTTTGTCCATATGAGCATATTCACACGCGCGTACCGGAATTTTCTGCCGGTTTTCATGTTGACGCCCCCGCAAAAAAGTTGTATGCTGATTATATAAAAGATTGGAACGGAGGATGATGGCAATGGCTCAGCTCAACTATGAGGTTTTGAAGCAATCCGGTTATCCCGGTTATGTACTGCGCAGCGCGCCTGAAAAGGTGATGCAGTTTGGTGAGGGAAATTTCCTGCGCGCGTTCGTGGATGACTTTTTTGATATTGCCAACGAAAAGGCCGGCTTCAATGGCAAAGTGGCGGTGGTGCAGCCCATTGCCGCCGGCCTCACCGATTTGATCAACGCCCAGGAGGGTCTCTATACCCTGTACCTGCGCGGCAGCGAAAAGGGCCGCAAGGTGGACGACAAGCGCGTCATCTCCTGCGTGAGCCGTGCCCTGAATCCCTATCGCGATTGGGAAAAGGTGCTGGAATTGGCCAAGAGCCCCGATCTTGAAATCGTGGTATCCAATACCACCGAGGCCGGCATCGTACATGAAAGCGAAAGCAAATTTGACCAGCAGCCGCCCATCAGCTTTCCAGCCAAATTGACCCGCGTGCTTTTTGAGCGCTTTGCCGCCGGCCGGCCCGGACTGGTCATCCTTTCCTGTGAGCTGATCGATAACAACGGAAAAGAACTTCAAAAATGCGTAAACCAGTATATCGACGACTGGAAGCTGGACGACGGCTTCCGTGCCTGGGTCAATGATCAGAATATCTTCTGCTCCACCCTGGTGGACCGCATCGTTCCCGGCCGTATCCGCGACGAGGAAGAGATAAAAGCCCTTTCCGCCGCCAACGGCTATGATGATCCGCTGACCGACGTGGGCGAAGTGTTCGGCTTCTGGGCCATTGAGGGGCCGGACGGGCTGGAAAACCGCCTGCCCTTTAAAAAGGCTGGCGTTCCCGTCACCGTAGTGCCCGATGTGACCCCCTATAAAAAGCGCAAGGTGCGCATTCTCAACGGCGCGCATACCGGCTTTGTGCTGGGCGCGTACCTGGCGGGCTTTGACATCGTGCGGGACTGCATGCATGACGATACCGTTCTGCGCTTCATGAACAAGATGCTGTATGAGGAAGTGATCCCCACCCTGCCTTTGGACAAAAAGGATCTGCAGGCTTTTGCCGAGGCCGTCCAGGATCGCTTCAACAATCCCTTCGTCAACCATGAGCTGATGAGCATTTCGCTGAACTCCACCTCCAAGTGGCGCGCCCGCAACATGCCCACGCTGCTGGACTACCTGGAGGCCAACGGCAAACTGCCCGCCTGCCTGACCGCCTCGCTGGCCGCCTATATCGCCTTCTATTCCAACGATGTGCAGGCGCTGACCGATCAGGGCCTGGTGTGCCGCCGGTCCAAAGGCAACGAGTATACCGTATCCGACGACCGCTGGGTGCTGGAGTTCTACTGGGCGCACAGGAACGACAGCATCGAAGCCCTGGCGCATGCCGTGCTGTCCAATACCGATATGTGGGGTCAGGATCTGACGGCGTTGTCCGGGCTTGAAGCCGCGGTGACCCAATGCCTGCGCGTGATCCGCACCGAAGGCGCGCTTGCCGCCTTCCAGGCTTGCCTGTAAACAAAAAACGCCGCTCCCCGCGGCGTTTTCTCGCGTTTTCTGATCTGTACGTTTTCGCCATGTACACTGTACGTTTTTGCAATTGACGGTCATTATAAAGTTTAGTACAATTTATTGCGGCACATATCACAATCGCTTTACCCTGTGGAGGGCAATTATGAATGAATTGGTACAAATCACCGCAAGCGACCTGGTGGCCGTGGCGCTGCGTCCGCTGGAAAAGGGGCAGACGGTAAGCTACGGCGCCGGCGAGGTAACGCTTCTGTGCGATCTGCCCATGGGACACAAGGTGGCGCTGCGAAACATTAAAAAGGGAGAACCGGTCATCAAATACGGTTTTCCCATCGGCGCGGCCACCGAGGACATTTTAAAGGGGCAGCATGTGCATACCCATAACCTGCATACCCTGCTGAGCGGCGCCAAGGAATACGCCTGGCAGCCCACCCATCCGGCCGCGGCTTCCAGGGAGCCCGCTTCCTTCATGGGCTATCCCAGGAGGGTTGGCCGCCCCGGCATCCGAAACGAGCTGTGGATCATTCCCACCGTGGGCTGCGTCAACGACGTTGCCAAGGCGCTGGCCCGGGAAGCGCAGAAATTTGTAGGAGGCAGCGTGGAAGGCGTATACGCTTTCCCCCATCCCTATGGCTGCTCCCAGCTGGGCGACGACCAGAACAACACCCGCCGGGTGCTGGCCAGCCTTGCCACCCATCCCAACGCCGGCGGCGTGCTGCTGCTGGGTCTGGGCTGTGAAAACAGCGGCATTGAACAGATCAAGCCCTATATGGGCAATTTTGACCAGGCCCGCGTACGGTTCCTGATCAGCCAGGAAGCCGAAGATGAGTTTGAGGCCGGCATGGCGCTGCTTGAAGAGCTGGCGCGCAGCATGCATGCCGATCAGCGCGTTCCCTGCTCCGCCGATCAGCTGGTGGTCGGCCTTAAATGCGGCGGCTCGGACGGCCTTTCGGGCATCACAGCCAACCCCACCATCGGCGTGTTCAGCGACCTGCTCACATCCATGGGCGGAAGCACCAT
>JAFUGB010000306.1 GCA_017469605.1 Clostridia bacterium | reverse complement strand
CCTCGCTGTTGTATACAAGCAGAGAATTGTCTGGAGAGTTATGTATTTTGCCTATCATTTAAGCCGACTTCTGGCCGTTCAGGGCGCAGATTGCGTCAAACAGCTCTTCTGAAGGTCTTATGATTTCGTCGATCCTGAACCAGTTCTCCTGGTTTACCAGCACGGGCTGTGCGCTGGCCAGCAGAATGGGGGCATCGCCCATGCTGTCGCCGTAGGCGGCGCAGATGGCGCTGTGGGGGATTTTTCGGGCATCCAGCCATTCATAAACCCGGCGTACCTTTTCCTGTCCCCGGCAATTGGGGCCCAGCACCCGGCCGTCCGGCCCGCAGGGAGTGCAGAGCAAATGCTCCGCGCCGATCAGCGGAAAAACGTACCGCATATAGCAGGAGCAGCTGGCGCTGCATAATATCACTGTGTCGCCCGCGGCACGGTGCTTTTTGATTTGCTCCAGCGCGCCGGGAAAGGCGCGGTCGGCCAACGTTCCGGCAAACTCCCGCAGGAAGGATTCCCGGGCGGCTTCCGGAATTTTCATCAGGAAACTATGGCTTTTCTGCTTGGCGGTCAGCGCGTCGGTGAGCCTCAAATGATACAGCGCGCCATACCATGCTGCCTTTAAAAGACCGAGGGACGAAATGAGCTTCCGCTTGCGGGCAAACAAAAGCAGGGCCACCACGCTGTCGCCGCGGATGACCGTGCCGTCAAAATCAAAAACCGCGATTTGCTCCATGGCCTTATGCCGGAACACCGCTGGGCGCCAGCTCTACCGTCTGGCAAATTTCATCCAGCATGGCCTGCGCCGTATTGTAATCGCCGTCATAGGCATACATGGAAAAGCAGTATTCAACACCGTCGCGGTATATATCATAATAGACAAACACCGTGGTATACAGCGAGCCGTTTTCGTCCATGGAATCATATGCGAGGGCGATTTCCAGCATATCTCCGGCAGGCGTGGCGCGCAGGATGCCGTCATGGATCATCCGCACGTTGCTGTCTTCGGGATAGCCGTCCCGCACAAGATCCAGGTATTCGGGTGCCTTGGCAATTTCGATATCAAAGGAAGCATAGGTTTGCTCTTTTACCTGCGCTTCAAATTGATAGCGGCTGTCCGGGGAAAACCAGATGCGGATATCATAAATCTCATCGGAATCCTCGGTATGCTCTTCGTCCATGTGCTGCCAGAGCAGCTCCAGCATTTCGTCAGGAAGCGTCTCAAACCGGTTGAAAATTTTGAGCGAATAATGATAAACAAAATTCTCATAGGCCGAAAGCGTGCCGTACTGCAAACGCCGGTAAAAACTGCCACCACGGTCAGCCTGTGCGGAAACGCAGGCCAGCAGCGCCAGCGACAGCAGCAGGCAAAATGCGCGCTTTTTCATATTCCCACCTCGTTTTTTGCTTATTTTATCATATTCATTCAAGCGGCGTCAATCATTTTGCGTTTTAATGCTTACTTCCCCGGCTCCCAGGCACAGGCGGCCGCCGCCGGCGTCAATGATCAGCGCGCCGGTGTCGTCCACATCCAGGGCCAGCCCCTCGCGCGGCCCGTCCTGTCCCTGCCATGTTACGCGCCTGCCCAGCGTAACGCAGGCCTGCCGGTATTCCTCCATATGGCCGGGAGCGGAAAGGAGCAGCGCCATGATTTGCCGGTGGATGGCGGCGGCAAAGCGCTCCGGGGCAATGGGGGAGATGCCCTCGGGATACAGCGATGCCGCAATGTCCCGCAGCGCTTCGGGAAATTCCCTTTGGCAAATGTTCAGGCCGATCCCGGCAATCACGCCCAGCAATTGATCGCCTTCCCAAACGCCTTCGCATAGGATGCCGCATATCTTTTTGCCGTTCAATTGCAGGTCGTTGACCCATTTGATGCCGGGCGTTTTGCCGGTCAACTGAATGACGGCGCGCCTTACGGCCACGGCGCACAGCGTGGTCAGCACGCCCGCGGGTTGATGGCTTTTTAACACCAGGCTCATGTACAGCCCGCCGGCCTGGGAGGAAAAGGAGCGTCCCATGCGCCCGCGTCCGGCGGTTTGCCGGTCGGCTACCACCAGGCTGCCATGGGCGGCGCCCGATTGAAGCCATATCCGGGCGTCGCTGTTGGTGGATACAGTTTCCTCCGGAGCAAGAACGGGCGTGTGGGGCAGCAGCGAGCGCAAAAGCATAATATCGGGCATAAAACATCCTTCCCGCGCGTTGACCGCGCGTCCAAGCTTCGGTATAATAAAGGGGTGAAACGGAGGGACATCCATGAAAACCATGATCATTACGGGCGGCGCACGGGGGATCGGCGCGCAATTGGTGCGGCATTTTGCCGGCCAGGGCTGGCGTGTGCTGTTCTGCTGGCGGCAGAGCCGGGAGGCAGCGGAGCGCCTGGCCCACGAAACAGGGGCGGTCGCCTGCCGGTGCGATGTGCGGCAGGAGGATCAGGTGCGCGGCATGCTGCGGGAGGCGCAGCGCTCTTTGGGGCATTTAGACGCGCTGATCTGCAACGCGGGCGCGGCGTGGAGCGGCCTCACCGAGGAAATGCCCCTGGGGGAATTTGAGCGCCTGACTGATACCAACCTGCGCGGCGCCTTTCTGT
>JAFUGB010000305.1 GCA_017469605.1 Clostridia bacterium | reverse complement strand
CCATGCCAATGCCGGACATTAGGGCCAATCTCGATCCGGTCCCCAGCCCGCACCATCACGGGGGCTTTTCCCGCTTCCTGGTGCCACCCCTTGCCGGACAGCACCAGGATCAGCTGTCCGCCTGGATGGCTGTGCCAGTCGTTGCGGCTGCCCGGCGCGAAGGTGACATGGGCCACCGTGACTCCCGTGCAGCTGTCGTAGGGAACGAGCACCTGCTCGTAGGCAGGGCCGGAATAATACTGTCGGAACGCAGGCAAAATCTCCTCCCCCAGCGGGAAAATACCGTCCGAAACGATCCCTTTGCTCTCCATTTTCGGCCTCCTTCAGTCCTTGACCATGATATCCAGGATCACCTGGTTGGTTACGTCCATGCCCTCGCGGCTGAGCACGCCCACCTCGCGGATGGTGTTTTCGATGCCCTTTTTGATGATGCCCTCGCCACCGACGAATTCTTTGCCGGTTTTTGCCATTTCAAAGCCCAGCAGGCCGGCGTTGACGGCCATAGCGATCTTCGCCGCGCAGCTGGGCTTGGCGCCGTCGCAGATCGTGCCCGAAAGGATGGCCAAGCCGTTCACCACCGTATGTTCGATCAGGCTCTGATCCGCCCCGTGCAGGTAAGCGATACCAGCGGCCGCGGCGCAGCCCGCGCAGATCGCCCCGCAGTACGCCGACAGGTAACCGATGGACTGTTTGATGCGTACCGCCGTCAGATTGGCCAGCACCAGCGCGCGGATCAGTTCATCATGGGATGAGCCCAGCTCCTGGGCATACTCCAGCACCGGCATGGTGATGGTCATGCCCTGGTTGCCGCTGCCCGAATTGATGACCGCCGGCAGCTCGCAGCCGCTCATGCGCGCGTCCGAGCCCGCCGCCGCGGCAGCCATCGCCCGCAGCTTCACATTGGGCCGGGCCTCGCTGGCCAGCAGGATCCGGCCGATCTCCGCGCCCCACGCGCCTTCCATGCCCTCCTGGGACAGTCTTTGGTTGCAGGCGATCTGGTTTTCAATGGTTTCCGCCACATCCTCCAGGTGGCAGATCCTGGCAAACTCATAGATCTTGGCGATTTGCAGCGCGTTTTCCTCCACGTTTTCGTTCGTTGGCAAGGGAAGCGGCTTTTCCGCCAGCAACTGGCCGTCCCGCTCCAACCGGACGATATTTGTATGCGTATCGGCAATCCGTACGAACGCGCTGTGCCCTGCCCGGCACATGGTGATCTGAATGTCAAACACCCGTCCGGAATCCGCCAGCCTGACGCGGATCGGACAAGCCTTCAAAAACGCCTGCACCAGCTCCCCTGTGTTTTCCGGTGCGCTCGCCAGCACCTGCAGCTCTTGCTCCGCGTCCCCCACGGTGATGCCGGCAGCGATGGCTGTTTCAATACCCTTCATGCCGTTTGTGGTGGGAACGACCACGCTTTTTACATTTTTGATGATGCTTCCACTGACAGCAGCCTCCACAAGTTCAGGGACGCCCCCCAATGTCTTCTTGCATACAGCGGCAGCATAGGCCAGAGCGATGGGTTCTGTGCACCCTGTAGCCGGAACCAGCTGTTCCTTCAGCACCCGCAGATACTGTGCGTATTCCCGCACGGGAATCATCCTTTCACTTGTTTAATGAAATAATTTCGGAAAATTTTCATTATGATTATACTCGCCAATTTCTGCACTGTCAATCCCGTTTTATCTGAAATGCGCGGTTTTTCTGCTTTTCCTGTTCTGTTCTTATCAGGCATATGATAATATTATAAATGAAAAAATGAAATAGGAACAACGCTATGGCTATTTCGGAAAAAGTTACAATTGCGCAAATCGCAGCAAAGGCCAACGTATCTATCGCCACGGCATCTCGCGTTATTAATTCACCCGGCTTGGTAAAAGAAGAAACACGAATCCGCGTTATGCAGGCCATGAAGGATTTGGATTGCCAGATCAAACGCCCGGCAAACAAGATGATTCTTGCCAGTTTTACCGATTTCAATAATCCGTTTTACGGGAGATGTATCAGCGCCATGCAGGAGGCAGCCCGTAAAAGAGGGTATTATCTGTATTTGCAGCAGATCGAAAATCCCGCCGATCCAACCTGCTACAATACATTGCTCAATGATCACACCTTTCAGGGCATCCTGTTCTGCCATAGGATCCCGGAGGGCGATGTGCTGGATAATATCCGAATGAGCCATCCCATCGTCATGTGCTCACAATACAACGTGAACAGCGATATCCCCTACGTAACGGTTGACGACTTTACCGCCGCAAAAAACGCCGTTAACTATCTGGTTTCAATTGGAAAAAAGAAGATCGCGTTCATCAACTCAACGCTGAAGCACAGCTATTCCGTTCTGCGGGAAAAAGGATACCGCGCCGCGCTGGAAAATGCCGGGCTGCCTATCCATGAAGAATGGATTGTGCACATTCCATACATCGATTTTGATACAGCCTGTGCTGCCGTTTTCTCCATGCTGCGAAGCACGGATGTACCCGATGCCTTTTTCTGTGCATCTGACGTGTATGCCTGTGCCGCGCTGAAGGCGGCCTCTGCCATGAAAAAGAGCGTGCCAGGAGATATATCCGTTCTTGGATTTGACAACATTGCTATGACCACGATGACGGTGCCCACCTTATCCACCGTTAGCCAGCCAGTCTTTCAGCTCGGCTATCAAAGCTGCAATATGCTGATCGACATCATAGAGGGTATTCCCGTGGTCACTCCCCACGTGATGTTGGATACCGAGATTATTATCCGCAATTCCACCTGAGAAAAGATACAAGAAATGCGCGCTGACAAAAACAGGAGAAATGCAGTAAAATCAATAGTTTTCTACAGCAACGGACAAACAGGTGAGGCTAAAAATTGAATAATCGAGTGATAAAAAGTGTTGCTGCAAGGAGCATGACGACTCCGCATAGCTGATGAAATCCAAGCTAATGAAGCTGGATAGCGAACATATCCGCTTTGGGCTGGGCTGTGCGCGAAAGCTTGGTAACGGTATATATTTAAACATTTTCCGCAAGGCCCTGTTGCATTTATTTTCACAGAAGTACATCTTATATTAAGAAAGCATCGGCAACTGATGCAGCTGCAGAAACAAAGCGGGGTCGATTTTTGCCCTATCCCGCTTCGTGAGGTTATCCAGCGTTACATATCGGCGTCCTGCATTTGCCTTCTCTGCCAGGTTTCACAACATTGTCGTTTTGCTCGCCAGGCGCGGACTGGCCAGGAGAACAGTGGAATGGGATTTGCTCAGTTCCAGAATGCGGTTTTTCATGTGTCGGCTGATATATTTCACCATGCATTACCTGAAATCGCAGTTGATTTTTGTTCGTTTATTCTCTCCAATATTATAATAGATAACAACCTTCTTTCTGGCCAATCGGATTTCGGCAGATTATTTTCAAATATAAAATTGCCGAAAAGAAGCGATTCGCCATATAAAAAACCGTCTCCGAAGAAGCGGTTGTAATATCATACGTAGATCAGTTCTATCAGGATACTCTCCTCTGCCCGATTGCGGATACCGTTCATTCGGGCGACCCAAGCCATAGGATCATGGGCTTTCATACTAAATAACCA
This sequence comes from Clostridia bacterium, assembly GCA_017469605.1. GTDB lineage: Bacteria > Bacillota > Clostridia > Christensenellales > Aristaeellaceae > SFMI01. The sequence continues at coordinate 910 of JAFUGB010000305.1, read as the reverse complement.
TGCCCCAGAGGGCACCACGATAAATGAAACCCAAGGTAGCGAGAGGCAGTGAGAAGTGGTAGAATAGGAAAGACGGCAAAGGTCGAAAAAGGATTTGGGAGAAAAGCCCGAATACTAAATTGACAAACGAGGTTTCCTTGTTGCACCACGAATTGTCCAGCGCCAGGAAGGGCCAAAAGGACGCACAGTAAAATGACTGTAAGAGGGAACCGTGCCGTATAAAAGACGAGGAGGAAAAGGGAATGGAAGTCTTATACGGCATATGCGGCGGTGTGGACGTACACAAGAAGATACTGGTGGTATGCCTTCGGAGTGGCAGGAAGACAGAAATCAGGGAATACGGAACAACGACGCGAGAACTGCTGGAATGCGGGGAATGGCTGCAAGGAAGCGGCTGCGATAGTGCAACAAGGAAACCTCGTTTGTCAATTTAGTATTCGGCTTTTCTCCCAAATCCTTCGGACGAATTTTCAATGATACATTCAGATGATCAATGAAAGAAATGTTTCTGGGGTATACCCGCAGCAGGGTTTCCCCGGGGATACATTGCAGGAAATCCAGATCAGTCAATTCACCGCCGATCTTCCCGCCGCGTCTGCGCCGGGGCGGCAAAGCTATCCTCCCGGTCCCGCGTTCGCCTTGGCACGGCCAACCACATTCGCATTATCGGCGCCAATCCTTTTCGTTTCTGCTCCGATCAGGTTCCATCTCGTATACATTATAATCCACCAAGTTATCCTGTGTCAACATCTCCCAGGCTGCCAAGCAACAGTCCCTGTCCAGATATTGAAAATTGAAACCTGCATATCATAACAGATCTGCAGGTTCCATATTTATCATCCGTTCGCTTCTGTTGGCCGGAAAGCAAGTTATGCTTGCTTCCCTCTCATTCTGTTTTCCCCTTGGACAT
>JAFUGB010000304.1 GCA_017469605.1 Clostridia bacterium | reverse complement strand
TCCCGGCGGTTTCCAGGCTCGCGTAGATGATGAACGAGGAGATCACCATCACCACAGCAATCAGCCCATCCATGCTTCCGCCACAGTAAAAGGCGCAGGAAGCGGCCACCATGGCAACGCCAGTGAGCTTGGCAATGTAGCTCTGCAGCGTCATGCGCGGAATCAGCGTCATCTCCATATCGGTGTTGATCCAGCTGTTGGCCGAGATGGCGTCGTTCAGCTCTTTGCTCTTCTTCCCTGTTAAATGATAGGCTTTGACCTCCGTCATGCCCTGCAAATACTCCAGAACCTGTTCCACCAGCTTTTCGTCCGCGCTGATCTTCTTTCCCGCCAGCTTTCCGGCCGCGGCCTGCAGGCGGCTGTTCGCAAGAAGGAACAGCGCAAATCCGGCCAGCAAAACGAGGGCGATCCGCCAGTCAAAGAAGAAGAGCATGATAACGATCAGCGAGGTGGTGAGCAGCCCCTCGCAGACAAGCATGACCACTCTGGTTGCAACATTTTCAAGGCTCTCCATCACATTGGTCGTCACCGACGTGATCTGGCCAAGGCTGCTTTTGTTGAAGTAGCCCATGGGGAGATACCGCATATGCTCCGCGATCTCCACCCGCTTTTTGGCGCAGGTGTCATAACCGCCCTCTGTTTGCAGCATGGTGGCTTTGGCCTTGATCAGCCCGGAGCCGATGATGCTGACCAGCATGATGCCAAGGGAAAGCAGGATATCCCCCGTTTCCACCTTTCCGCGCATCAGGGCACGGATCATGGCCGCGATGGCCGGAATCTTCAGGGCTTCAAAGATTGCCTGAAACACGCTGAGCCAGATGGAGGTGATAAACTTATGCCTGTTCTCCTCGCCGCAGAAGGCAAAGAACTTTTGGATGACCTTAAGCATGATCCTTCACCTCCATATGCGCGTTCCACATGGCTGTATACAGCCCGTTGCGGGATAGAAGCTCCTCATGGGTTCCGCTGTCGTCTATGGTCCCGTCCTTGATGACATAGATGCAGTCGGCGGAGGTCACCGTGGAAAGCCGATGCGCAATGACGATCAGGGTCTTGCCTTCCGTCAGCTTTGACACGCCGCGCTGAATCACCGCCTCGTTTTCCGGATCGGTGTATGCCGTAGCCTCGTCCAGGATAACGACAGGCGCGGCCTTCAGCATCGCTCTTGCAATGGAGATCCGCTGGCGCTCACCTCCGGAGAGATGGCCGCCGGAGGAACCCACCACGGTGTCATACCCCTTCTCCAACTCCATAATAAATTCATGGCATCCGCTTTGCTTCGCGGCCGCCTCCACCTCGGTGTCCGTTGCGTCCGCGCGGCCAAGGCGAATGTTTTCCCGAACCGTCATGTTGAAAAGGTAATTGTCCTGGGAAACAAAGGCCACCTTATCCGCATAGGCTTCCTGGGAAATATCGCGGATATCCCTGCCGCCGAGGGAAATGCTGCCGCTGTCCACATCCCAGAGCGAAGCGATCAGGCGGGCAATGGTACTCTTGCCGCTGCCGGAAGGGCCCACGAGCGCGATAAAGCTGCCCTCCGGAATATCCATGGATATGCCGTGCAGGACCTCCTTTTCCTGGTAAGAGAAGTGGACATCCTGTAGCCGAAGGCTGATTTCCCCCGGCGCATCCGTGCCCTCCGGGCGTACCATTTCGGGAGCATTCAGGATCTTCTGTACTTCACCGAAGATGGTTTTCATGGTACGGAAGTCATCCGAGTAGCTCATCAGGGTGATGAGCGGCGTAATGATCCCGACAGAAAGAATGATGACCGTTACCAGATCCTGCGGCGACAGGCTTCCGCCCTTGACCAGCAAACCGCCGATGGGCAGGACGGAAACCATTGTGGCAGGCATGATCACCATGGCAAAGGTAAAGGGCAAAATGCTGGCCCGCATCCAGTCGATGTAGCTGTGCGCCGCTTCATAAGCGTCATGGACAAAGCGGTCGTAGGAGCTTTTCGTTTTACCGAAAACCTTGATGACCTGAATACCGCCGATGTACTCCACCGCCGTGTCGTTGAGCGCTTTGGTTGCCGTCACTGTGCGCTGGTAAAACTTTGCGCTTCCGGCCATCATAAACACATAGCAGAACATCCCCAGCGGAACGGTGGCCAGCGCGGCAAGGCCCATTCGCCAGTCGATGATAAAGATGTATGCCAGAATAATAATGGGAATCAGCAAATTTGCCGTAAACTCAGGCACGATATGGGCCAGCGTTGTTTCAATGCTGTCAATCCGCTCAATCAGCGTGTTTTTAAGCGCTCCGGAGCTCTGCGCCAAAACAGCGCCAAGGGGCATACGGGTCAGCTTTTCCGTGCAGCGTTTCCTGATTTCGCCCAGCACCGCAAACGTGGCCCGATGGCTTGTGGCCGTGCTCAGGGCATGGAACAGCACCCGCCCCAGCCAAAATGCCGCAATGACCACGCAGTTTACCAGATAGCACGAAAGATCCTTATTGCCCTCCATCAGCCCCCGTACAATGCGTATGACAACAAAATACGGTGCCACGGAAAAGGCGACGCCCACAATTGCCAGGAGCACGCTGAGAATGTACTGGCCCTTATGCCGCCCCGTCTGCCCCAACACCCACGCCATGGGCGAAGGGGACTTTTGTTTTGCCTCCATAAGCAAACCTCCTTACCTTTTTGTTAGCTAACAAGCATTAGTTAGCGTTAGCTAACCTCTATTCAAACCCATCGCCTGCCCAAAAGCTGGAAGGCAGGCGATGCGGAATACGAAGTTATTCTGTTCTATGAATCACGAAAAGCCCATCAGCTGTTTCCATCCCGGAAGGAAAAACGCCTCCACCGTTTTCAGGCATCGCAGGGCTTCGTCCATGGTGTAATTGTGAACCACCGGTTCAAACATGGCCGTGGTGTAAGCGGAAAGAAGCAGATGCAGCTCCTTGGGATCAATATCCCACACGGCATATCCCTTTGCCTTCAGCATGGGAATGTAGCTCATCAGCTGGTTTTGGTGGAGCTGCGTCAGATCATGGAGAAAGTTTTCATATTTGCTGCCCTGGGATTTGGCCAGAAGCAGGTGGTACTCCCCCATGTTCGGATAAACAACTTCCCGCATCATGTCAATTTCAGAGTCTCGCCACTGTATATGCGCATCCTGGTTCACCGCATCCACATAACGGGCCACATGCGCGTCGAGCCATGCGTTTATTCTCTCCACCGCGGGAGCGACGATCTGATCAAACAGGTCCTCCTTATCCACACAATGCCGATAGATTCCCGCAGCGGTCATGCCGCAGCGTTCTGCGATGCTTCTCATGGAAGACTTGTCAAAACCGACTTCCATAAACTCTTCCTTGGCGGCAGCCATGATCCGGATATGGTTTTCGGTCTTATCTCGCGGCATGCAGGGGGCTCCTTTCGGGAACGTTGTTAGCTAACGTATATAAATATACATCATCGTTTCGTCCCTGTCAAGGTACAAACTGTGATTTTTCAGTGCGCTCTTTTTTTGTTTTTACACGTTACAGAAAAACAAGAATTTTCAGTATCGTCTTGAAAAATTCATGTTTTCGTGTTACACTGATACAAAGGAACAATGAAACATTGGCAGGAGGAAATCTGAAATGGCAGAGAGAAATCTTGAGAATATGACGATAACACTGACGAAGGAAGAAAAGAAAGCCTTGAAACAAGCTGCTCTTGATAATGATATGTCTGCATCGGAATTGGTTCGTAAGTGGATCGCTGAATACTGGAAGAAGCAGGAGGCGAAGAAGTAATGGACAGAGTTTCAATGTGTAATCGCATTGGAAACGAGTACAAGACGTCTAATATTGAAGGCGGCGAATATTCCTATGTCCAAGCGGCAGGCTCCAAGGAAAAGCTGATTCAGGCAATCGGGTATGAGCCTGAGCATTTTAAGCTGGATATCCGCTTTGAACACAACGGCGTTGTTGTTCTGGTGGAAACAAAGCAAAGCTTTACCGATGCAGATGAAAAGCAACTGCACGAGTATCTTTTCGAAGAGCGTATGCTTCACTACGCCAAGAAGATCATCTGTATTCTGGCAAACACGAATAACGATAAGATAAAGGTCTGGAAGTCAGAGATGGACGATGACCATCTTTTGAAAGACGAGACTGTTCTTGATACGATGGAACACTATGTAAGCCTGTTTGAGGTCAACAGGCAGAATAACCGTGAGGCTGTTCTGAAAAATACATACGCGCTGAATGAAACGCTCCACCGCAAGGATATTGATGAAACGCTGCGTAGCCAGTTTGTAGGTACTACCCTTCTTTATTTGCGTGATGTGCTGAAAAAGCAGGGTATCACGATGATTACGCCAGAAACGAGACAGAAGTTGAAGGATTATTGGGGCGGATTGTCCGCAAACTTGATTCGCAGCAGTATTGGAGAGACTCTTTCCAATCTGCTTGATGGCTCTGATAACAAGACGTTGAAGATTGAACTGCTTCAGAGGAATGTTATCAATAATCAAAAGGTCAAGAAGCTGGCGCTGAAGGACTGGATCGAAGTTCTGGATGAGATTGTTAACAATATCTACAGGTATATCAACGAGGATAGTTCCGAGGGACAAGATATTCTGAACTTGTTTTTTATTGCCTTTAACAAGTACACGGGGAAGGCTGATAAGAACCAAGCATTTACGCCTGATCATATCACGAACTTCATGTGTCGTGCTACTGGCGTGAACAGAACAAAGCGTGTATTCGATGGAACGTGCGGTTCTGGCTCCTTTATTGTACAGGCAATGGTACTTGAGCTGATTGACTGTAACCGTCAGAGAGCTACCGAGGCGGAAAAGCAGGTAATGCGCGAAAAGGTAGCAAAAGAGCATATTTACGGCATTGAAATCGAAGAAAAGGCTTTCGGGCTGTCCACAACAAATATGCTCATTCATGGTGATGGCAATTCCAATATCAAACACGCCAGTTTGTTTGACAGCGAACAGTTTTTCAGGCAAGCTGACCCTGATATTGTCCTAATGAACCCTCCCTATAACGCCAAGCCGATTACAATTCCCGCCGCTTATAAGGCTGGTTGGAAATCTGATGCGAAAGAAGACCCGACAAAAGGCATGGTCTTCTTGAAATATATCTCTGACGTTGTAGTAAAGATGAATAAGGAGCGTTTGGATGCTGACAAACCAAAGAAGGAAGTTAATGTTGCCATTCTGCTTCCTGTTGCTACAGCCATCGGAAATAGCAATTTTATATCAGATATGAAAACGGCTCTTTTGGAGGAGAATACACTTAATGCAGTATTTACACTTCCTCCAGAAGTGTTTTATCCCGGCTCTTCGACAAATGCGTGTTGTATGATGTTCACACTTGGCAGACCGCATAGAATGGCTGACGGTACTATTCCGAAGACTTTCTTCGGCTATTATAAAGACGATGGTCACAAGAAGAAAAAGAATCTTGGCCGTATCGAACAGTTTGACAAGGATAATAAGAGTATCTGGAAGCAGATTGAAGAAGAGTGGCTGGATTTATATAGGAACAAGACGGTGAAAGACGGTATGTCGGCTATGCAGGCTGTCACAGGAGATGACGAGTGGCTTTGCGAAGCTTACATGAAGACCGATTATAGCAAGTTGACTGAGACTGATTTTCAGCAGACTCTGAACAATTATCTTGCATACCTTATGAAGGAGGGCAGGATTTATGAGGCTTGATATAAAGGATTGGAAGCCGTTTATTACGGCAAGGCTTTTCCCTGTTATGGAAAACGGTAAAGCTAATCAACAGATGCTTGATGAAGGAACTGAATGCTTTTATGTAGGTGCTAAAAAAGATGATAACGGTGTGATGATCCATTGCATGAGGGATGAATCTCTCATTACCAAGGGGAACTGCATTGTTTTCATCTGCAATGGTCAAGGTTCTGTGGGATTTGCAAACTACATGGATGTAGATTTCATCGGAACTACGGATATAGTTGCGGGATATAATGAGC
>JAFUGB010000303.1 GCA_017469605.1 Clostridia bacterium | reverse complement strand
GCTGCTGCGCTCCATGGGCTCGCTTTCCCCCGAGGAGCGCCCCGCCGCCGGCCAGTTGATCAACGCCGGCCGCGAAAAAATCAGCGCCCTGCTGGACGAGCGTTTCGCCCTGCTCAAGGCCAGGGAACGGGAAATAAAGCTCCAACGCGACACCATTGATGTGACCGAGCCCCGGGAGCTGCCCCGGGTGGGCACGGTACATCCCAATACGCTGGCGCTGGACGAGGTACTCTCCGCCCTCACCGGCCTGGGCTTTGATATTGTGGAAGGCCCCGAAATTGAATTGGATCATTATAACTTTGAGCTGCTGAACCTGCCCAAAAACCATCCGGCCCGGGATGCCCAGGATACCTTCTATATTGATGACAACATCGTGCTGCGCACCCATACCTCCCCGGTGCAGGCGCGCACCATGCTATCCCGCAAGCCGCCCATCCGCATCGCCTGCCCCGGCCGCGTGTTCCGTGCCGACGAGGTGGACGCCACCCACAGCCCGGTCTTCCATCAGATCGAGGGCCTGGTCATTGACAAGGATGTGAACATGGGTGACCTGAAGGGCACGCTGGACGCGCTGTTCAAGAAGCTGTACGGCGACGACATTGAAACCCGCTTCCGTCCCTCCTTCTTCCCCTTCACCGAGCCCAGCGCCGAGGTGGATCTGACCTGCATCAGCTGCCGCGGCAAGGGCTGCCGCATGTGCAAGGGCACCGGCTGGATCGAGGTGCTGGGCTGCGGCATGGTAAACCCCAAGGTGCTGGAAATGTGCGGCATTGATCCCGCGGTTTACTCCGGCTTTGCCTTCGGCATTGGCCTGGAGCGCATCACCATGCTGCGCTACGGCATCAAGGATATGCGCCTCATGTATGAGGGCGACGAGCGCTTCCTGCGCCAGTTCCGTTAAGGAGGGGATCAGTAATGAAAATTTCCATGAATTGGATCAAGCAATATGCCGATATCCCGGTCACGCCCGCCGAATATGAAAGCCGGATGATCATGCACGGCACCGGCGTGGAGGGCATTGAATACCTGGGCGAGGAATGCCAGAACGTGGTGGTGGGCCGCGTGCTTACCTGCCGCGACCACGAAAACAGCGATCACCTGCACGTATGCACGGTGGACGTGGGCCAGAGCGAACCGCTGCAGATCGTTTGCGGCGCGCCCAATGTAAAAGAAGGCATCCTGGTGCCCGTGGCGCTGGTGGGCGCCAAGCTGCCCGGCGGCCACGAAATCAAGAAGGGCAAGCTGCGCGGCGTTGAAAGCCATGGCATGCTGTGCTCCGGCCCCGAAATCGGCGTTCCGGTGGAGCTGTATCCCTCGGTGGGCGATGCCGGCCTGCTGATTTTCAACGAGGATTATCCCCTGGGTACCGATGTGCGCAAAATCTTTGGTCTGGATGATTATGTGGCCGATTTTGAAATCCTGGCCAACCGTCCCGACTGCCTGTGCGCCTGGGGCATCGCCCGGGAAACCGCTGCGTCCCTGGATACGGCGCTCAAGCTGCCCGAGGTAAAGGTTCAGGAGGTTGGCGGCGATATCAGCGAGCATGTAAAGGTAGCGGTACAGGATCATGAAAAATGCCCGCGCTATGCCGCCAAGGTGATCAAAAACGTGCGCGTGGCCCCCTCCCCCATGTGGATGCGGCAAATCCTGCACGCGGCAGGCATGCGCTCCATCAACAACATTGTGGACATCACCAACTTCATTATGCTGGAAACCGGCCATCCCATGCACGCCTTTGACCTGGCGAAGGTGCGCGGCCGCCAGATCATCGTGCGCACCGCCAGGGAAAACGAAACGCTGCGCACCCTGGACGGCAAGGATCATGCCCTGACCTGTGACGACCTGCTGATCTGCGATGCCGAAGGCCCCACCGGCCTGGCCGGCATCATGGGCGGCGAGGAGAGCGAAATCACCGAGGAAACCACCGAGGTCATGTTTGAATGCGCCACCTTTGACCGCGCCGTCACCCGCCTTTCGGCCCGCCGCATGGGCATCCGCACCGAAGCCAGCGGGCGCTTTGAGCGCGGCGTATCGGCCAACGATATCATGCTTGCGCTCAACCGCGCCTGCCAACTGGTAAATATGCTGGACGCCGGCGATGTGGTGGGCGGCTGCTATGATCTGTATGAAAAGCTGGAGCTGCCCCAGCCCATCGTTTGCTCAGTCAAGCGCCTGGCCGCGCGCACAGGCGTGGATATTACCGCCGATGAAATGGTCAAGGCGCTTACAAAGCTGAACTTTACCGTAACGCTGGACGGCGACGTGCTCACCGCCACCGCCCCGGATTACCGGCAGGATGTGGAACGCGACGCCGATATCTGCGAGGAAGTGCTGCGCATGGTGGGCTATGACCGCATCCCCAGCACCCGCCTGCGCGGCGAAACCACCCCCGGCGGCCTCAATCCGCTGATGCAGCGCAAGGCCCGCATCCGCAAGGCGCTCAGCGGCCTGGGCTATGATGAAATGATGACCTTCTCCTTTGTAAGCCTCAAGTCCATCGCCGGCCTTGGACTCAGCCAGGACGATCCCCGGATGCAGCCCATCCTGGTGCGCAATCCCCTGGGCGAGGATACCGCCTGCATGCGCACCACCCTGGCCCCCGATATGCTGCGCATCCTCAGCGGCAACTACAACCGCGGCAATGAAACCGCCATGCTCTATGAATTTGGCACGCTGTTTGACGGCACCCGCCGCACGGCGGAGGGGCTGTTCACCGAGTCCCCCGCCCTGATCCTGGGCGCCTATGGCAAGGGGCTGGATTTCTTCAGCATCCGCGGCGCAGTGGAAACGCTGTGCGCCCTGGAAGGCGTGGGCGTCAAAGTGGAGCCCGGCGCTGACTGCTACTATCATCCCGGCCGCAGCGCGCGGCTGACGCACGGCCAGGCCGTTATCGCCCAGCTGGGCCAGATCCATCCCGATATCGCCGCCAGGAACGACCTGCCCGAAAACACCCTGCTGGCCGAGGTGGACCTGGTGGCGCTCTATGACAACGCGCAGCCCATGGGCCAGGTGGCGCCCATCAGCCGCATGCAGGCCGTGAGCCGCGATATTGCGCTGGTCATGGACGAAAAGCAGCATCTGGGGCCCGTAATGGACGCCGTCCGCGCCGCCGCCGGTCCGCTGCTGGAAGATATAAAGCTGTTTGATATCTTCCGCGGCGTACAGCTGGGCATTGGCAAAAAGAGCGCCGCCTTCTCGCTGGTATTCCGCAGCCCTGATCAAACGCTGACCGAGGACACCGTGAACCCCATCATGAAAAAGGTGCTCAAGGTATGCAAGGACAAGTTTGACGCGGAGATCAGATCATAACGACAACTTCAAATATGACGGGAAAGAGACAATTGGGGGCGTACTATCTTGGGCTACCAAGAAAATACGCCCCCGTTCATTTCCTCCCCCACAAATTCCACTTGGCCGATCACAGAACCACTGTGAACGTGGTGCCTTTTCCCTCAGCGCTTTCCACCGAAATCCTTCCCCTGTGCGTTTCCACAATGCGCCAGGCGATGGCCAAACCCAGGCCATTGCCGGGAATTTCGCTGTTATGGCTGGAATCCACCCGGTAAAAACGGTCAAATATCTTGGACTGCGCCTCCTGGGGAATGGCCGGGCCGGTGTTATGCACCTTCAGCACACGCTTTTCGCCCCGGCACTCCAGGCTTAGCGTGATCCGGCCATGGGCATCGCTGTATTTCTGCGCATTGCTGAGCAGGATCACGCACAGCTGTTTGATCATCTCTTCATCACCGGTATACTGCACGCCCTCGGGGATCTGGGTATCCAGCGTTTTCCCGGCCTCGAAAACGGCGCTTTCAAAGGGCAGCGAAACACTCAGCAGCGCGCGGCTCAGGTCAAAGCGCTGGGGCTCGGCCCTGACCGTTCCCTTTTCCAGCCGTGCCAGCGTAAGCAAATTCTGGATCAGATGATCGGTGCGCTGAACCTCTGACTGGATATATTCCAACGGCTTGCTGGGCCCAACCTCGCCTGCCAGCACCTCCGCATTGGCCGAGATCACGGCCAGCGGCGTTTTCAGCTCATGGCTGGCGTCCCACACAAATTGCTTCTGCTTTTCCATGGCTTCATCCACCGGCTTGACCATGCGGCGGATCAGCAGGACAGCGCCCAAGGCCAGCAGCGCGTCCTCGGCAATGGCAAACAGGCAGGTAAGCCGCAGAACGCGCCTGGCGTCCTGCATGGCCAGGCGTTGATCCACCACGATCAGCAGCTTACAGTCGCCCCGGGACAGCAGCCGATAAAACTGCGTATCCACGCGGCCCGCGCCGGTGCCCTTTTTCAGTACATCCGCCGCCAAATCGGCAATTTCCTGCGCGGAATACAGCTCAGCGCGGTCACTGTCCCATGCCGTCACATTTCCATCGGCATCCAGCTCCACCGTATAGGAGCTGATCAGGCTGGCGGCATTGCGCAAATCGTTTCCCCGGCCGTGCAGGTCTTCCTTCCTTTCAGCGCGCAAACCGTCCGCGCCTTCCGGCCTGGGCGGTGGCGTTTCATCGGCATCCATTCGCCCCATCCGCTCCTTCACCAGCGGCCGCTGGCCATCGTTTTCCACCAGCATATCCAATACGCCCTGCGCCTGGCTGCCAATGCTCTGCCAGTTGATCCAGTTAACGGCAAATACCAGCCCCGCCGACGCCAGCAGCAATCCGCACAGCACCAGCAGGATCATGCGCTTTTGCAGTCGTTTGATCATACGCCCTCCTCCAGCAAATAGCCGATGCCCCGGGCGGCGCGGATTTTGATATTGGAGCCGATAAACGTCAGCTTTTTGCGCAGGAAGGATACATAAACCTCCACGGCGCTGATATCAGCCTCGCTTTCATAGCCCCACACACGATCAAAAATGGTATCCTTGGGCAGGGTCTGGCCGGAATTGCGCAGGAACAGCTCCATCATCTGGTATTCCTTGGCCCCCAGCTTAACCTCCTGCCCGGTGGTTCGGTGCACCAGCTTGGCCTCCTGCTGGTTCAGCTGCACATCGCCAAAGGCAAGCTCCATCACCGGCGCTTCCTCCCGGCGGCGGGTAATGGCCCGCAGGCAGGCGGCCAGCTCGGCCATCTGGAAGGGCTTCGCCAGATAATAGTCCGCCCCGCTCTCCAGCCCGCGCACCCGATCCTCCAGCCCCGCCCGGGCGGTGAGCATGCATACCGGCGTGCGGATGCCCTCGTTCCGCAGCTTTTTGAGCACGGCAAAGCCGTCCATGCCGGGCAGCATCACATCCAGCACAATGGCATCGTAAATATCGCTTTGGGCATAATCGTATCCATCGGTGCCGGTATAAACCGGGTCCACGGTAAACTGTTCCCGCCTCAGCACCTGGCAGATGGCCGAGGACAGGGCTTTTTCATCCTCCACAAGCAGTATGCGCATTGTTCCCTCCAAGCTTATACTCTTTCTGTCTAAAGCCTTTTGGCTTTTGCCTGCTGGTCCGCTTTCCTTCATGCCGGAAATCGCGCTCCTTCAATCCCAGCCTGTTTTTTTCAGCTCCATGCGCTGGCCCCCTGATTTGTGCAAAAAAACACGGCTGCTTTCATTATATACACAGCGGCAAAGAATAGCAAGCAGTCTTAACATAATAAAAAGTCCGGCCTGTACAGGCTGTTTTTCTTCTGTTTTTCCCTTGTCAAGTTTACTTTAGTGTGCTAAACTATCATCATTCAGCACGGCATGAAAACGATGCCGCGCGGAAAGGAAAGCGCCATGGTCAGCAAAGCCAGCCGGAAGTATTTTTACTTTTACTTTACCATCTGCAAATGAGGTAAAGTAATTTTGCTGCACGCGCTTTTATCCGGAACGGATCAAACCGAGAGGCTCGCAGAATTACTGCGGGCCCTTTTTTATGGAGGATGAACGCATGATTATTTCGCTGAAAAAAGATGTACGCAAGGAAGAAATGAACCACCTGATCAGCTGGCTGGAAAGCTATGGCGTGCGCACCCATATTTCCGAGGGCGAATTCCAGACCATCATCGGCTTGATCGGGGATACCACCCGCATCGATACCGACCTGATCAGCGGGCTGGACATCGTGGACAACGTCACCCGCATTTCCGAGCCCTTCAAAAAAGCCAACCGCAAGTTCCATCCCGAGGACACGGTGATCAAAATCGCGGAAGGCGTTGAAATCGGCGGCGGGCATTTCCAGTTCATTGCCGGTCCCTGCTCGGTGGAAACCGAAAGCCAGATGGAAACGGTGGCCAACGCCGTGAAAGCCAGCGGCGCCGGGCTGCTGCGGGGCGGCGCCTTCAAGCCCCGTACCTCGCCCTATGATTTTCAGGGCCTGCATGAGGAGGGCATCCGGCTGCTGCTGGAAACCAAGCGCCGCACCGGCATGCCCATCGTCACCGAGATCATGGACATTGGCCACCTGCCGCTGTTTGAGGATGTGGACGTGATCCAGGTGGGCGCGCGCAATACCCAGAATTTTGAATTGCTCAAGGAGCTGGGCCGCATCAACAAGCCCATCCTGCTCAAGCGCGGCATCGCGGGCACCATCAAGGAACTGCTGATGAGCGCCGAGTATATCATGGCGGGCGGCAATGAGCGGGTCATCCTGTGCGAACGCGGCATCCGCTCCTATGAAACCTACACCCGCAACACGCTGGACCTGTCCGCCGTGGCCGTGCTTCATGAAATGAGCCACCTGCCCGTGATCGTGGATCCCAGCCATGCCACCGGCGTGGCCCGGTATGTAAAGCCCATGGCGCTGGCGGCGGCGGCCTGCGGCGCTGACGGATTGATGATCGAGGTGCATAACGACCCGCCCCATGCCCGCTGCGACGGCCCCCAATCCCTCACCCCCGAGCAGTTTGACGACGTGGCCAAATCGGTGCTGGCCGTGCGCTGCGCAATAGGAGGCAAATAACATGGAACAGGTTGGCGTGGTGGGCCTGGGGCTCATGGGCGCATCGTTATGCAAGGCGCTGAAAGCGGCAAATTATCCCGTACTGGGCATGGATATAGATGAAAGCACGCAAAAATACGCCGAGCTCACCGGCACGGTGGACGGCATGCTCACCCAGGACAATATCGGAAAATGCGATTTCCTGTTCATTGCCCTGTATCCCGGCGCGGCGGTGGAATACCTGACCGCCCAGGCAAAGGCCGTCAGGCAGGACGCCATCGTGGTGGACCTGTGTGGCGTCAAGCGGGCGGTATGCGCCCCCTGCTTCCGGATGGCGGCAGAAAACGGCTTTACCTACATCGGCGGCCATCCCATGACAGGCCGGCAGTTTTCGGGCATCAAATACGCCAAAGAAGATTTGTACCGGGGATCCACCATGATCCTGGTGCCCCGGGAAAACGAGGATCTGTTTGTGCTCAGCCGCCTGCGCGACCTGCTGCACGCCGTGGGCTTTGCCCATGTGACGCTGACCACCGCCAAAAAGCATGATGAAATGATCGCCTTTACCTCCCAATTGGCCCATGTGGTCAGCAATGCCTACATCAAATCCCCCACCGCCAACCAGCATAAGAGCTTCTCAGCAGGCAGCTATCGGGATTTGACCCGGGTGGCCAAGCTGAATGAAACCATGTGGACGGAGCTGTTCCTGGACAACGCCGATTACCTGGGCCAGGAATTGGACAGGCTGATCGCGGCGCTGGCCGCTTACCGGGACGCCCTGGCCGCGGGCGATGCCGATGGGCTGCAAAACCTGCTGCGGGAAGGCCGCGAACGCAAAGAGGAGATTGATACCGAATGGAAAAACTGACCGTCCGCGTAAATCCCGCCTATAACGTGCTGCTGGAGAGCGGCCTTCTGCGCCAGGCAGGCGTTTTGACTGCCCAGGCCGTGCGCGGCCGCCATGTGATGATCGTCACCGACGACGGCGTTGCGCCGCTTTACCTGGACGCCGCCCGCACCTCCTTCGCGTCCGCGGGCTTTACCGTGGATTCCTTTGTTTTTCCCCAAGGCGAAAGCCATAAAACGCTGCAAACGATCGAGGCGCTGCTGAACGCCGCCGATGAGGCCGGGATCACCCGCAGCGATCTGTTTGCCGCCCTGGGCGGCGGCCTGACGGGCGATCTGGCCGGCCTTGCCGCCGCGCTGTACCTGCGTGGCGTCGATTTTGTGCAGATCCCCACATCGCTGCTGGCCATGGTGGACGCCTCGGTGGGCGGAAAAACAGCGGTGAACCTGCCATCGGGCAAAAACCTGTGCGGCGCCTTTTATCAGCCCCGGCTGGTGGTGTGCGATCCCGATACGCTGAATACCCTGTCCCCCGCCCTGTACGCCGAAGGCATGGCCGAAGTGATCAAGTACGGCGCCATCTGCGACGGAGCGCTTCTCAGCCGCATTGCCCGGGGCGAGGATATGACGGCCATCATTGCCGACTGCATCCGCATTAAAGGCGAAATCGTCTGCCAGGACGAGCACGATCACGGCCAGCGCCAGCTGCTGAATCTGGGCCACACCTTTGGGCACGCGCTGGAAAAGCTGAACGGCTATGCCATTTACCACGGTGAAGGCGTGGCGGTGGGGATGCTGATCGCGGCCTTTGCGGCCGAGAGGCACGGGTTGTGCGAAGCGGGCGTTTATGCGGAGCTCCAAAGCATGCTAGCAGCGCAGAAGCTGCCGGTGTCCACCGCTTTTGCCGCCCGGGAAATCGCCGCCAACGCCATGAACGACAAAAAGCGCAAGGGCGACAGCCTGACCCTGGTGCTGCCCACAAGGCGCGGGAAAAGCGCGCTCCATATCCTGCCCGCCCGGGAACTGGCAAGCTTCATCGCCTGCTGCGATGGGGAGGTGACAGCGGTATGAACGCGCTCATCACGCCCCATCCCTTGGCAGGCACCATCGATCATGTGATGTCCAGCAAATCCCAGGCCCACCGGCTGCTGATTTGCGCCGCCCTGGCCGACAGCCCCACGCTGCTTGCCAACATGGGTTTTTCGGCCGACGTAGAAGCCACCGTCCGCTGCCTGCGGGCACTGGGGGCGCAAATTGAGCAGGAAGCCGATACGCTGCGGGTCACGCCCATTGCCCGGCCGGCCAAGGGCGCGCTGCTGGACTGCGGCGAAAGCGGCTCCACCCTGCGTTTCCTGCTGCCCGCGGCGGCTGCGCTGAACGCGGACTGCGCCTTCACCGGGCAGGGCAAATTAAGCCAACGGCCGCTGTCTCCCCTCTATGAGCAAATGCAATCCCACGGCGCGGAGCTTTCTGCCCAGGGAACCTTTCCCCTGCGCTGCGGCGGGAAATTGCGCCCCGGGCAATATACGCTGGCGGGCAACGTATCCTCCCAGTTTATCAGCGGGCTGCTGATGGCGCTGCCCCGGCTGTCCGGAGACAGCACGCTTACCATTACCGGCGCCGTGGAGTCCAGGCCCTATATCGATATGACGCTAAACGCCCTTGAACAGTTCGGCATTCGCGTTGAAACCACTAAAACCGGCTTTTTCATCCCGGGCGGCCAGGCCTTCCATTCTCCCGGCACGCTGGCCGTGGAGGGCGACTGGTCCGGCGCAGCCTTCTGGCTCACGGCGGGCGCGCTGAGCAGTCAGGGCGTGGCCTGCGGGCCGCTGAACATTGGCTCGGCCCAGGGCGACCGGGCCATCGCGGCGCTGTTGCGGGCGTTTGGCGCTTTTGTGGAAGTACGGGAAACCGGCGTTTTCGTCCGGCGGGGACAGCTGCGCGGCATGGACATCGATATTTCCCAGATCCCCGATCTGGCGCCCATCCTGGCGGTGGCGGCGAGCTTTGCCCAGGGGCAAAGCGTCCTGCATCCCATCGCCCGGCTGCGGCTCAAGGAATCAGACCGGGTATCCGGCATCCTGGCCATGCTGGAAAGCCTGGGCGTCACAGCCCGGGCTGAAGGCGACCGGCTGATTATCCAAGGGCAGGGCGCAATCCGCGGCGGCACGGTGGACGGCTTCCACGATCACCGTATCGTGCTGGCGGCGGCCATTGCCGCCGCGTGGGCGGCAGGCCCGGTAACCATCCTGGGCGCCGAGGCCGTCAGCAAATCCTACCCCGGATTTTTCCGTCAGTTTTCCGCTTTGGGCGGGCAAGTAAAGGAGATTTGACCATGCAGTTCAAGGGAAATAAGCTCACAGTGACGGTATTCGGCCAATCCCACGCCCCGGCCGTCGGCATGGTGATGGATGGGCTGCCTGCCGGGATCGCCGTTGACCGGGAACGGCTGCAAGCTTTCATGGCCCGCCGCGCGCCCGGGCAGGGCAGCTTTACCACCGCCCGGAAGGAAGCCGATACGCCTGAGTTCCTGAGCGGGCTGGCCGGGAATACCACCTGCGGCGCGCCGGTCTGCGCCGTGATCCGCAACAGCGACACCCACAGCCGCGATTATTCCCAGTTTTTAGCCGTTCCCCGTCCCTCCCACGCCGATTATCCCGCCCGCGTCAAATTCGGCAGGAATTTTGACATTCGGGGCGGCGGTCAGTTTTCAGCCCGGCTCACCGCGCCGCTGTGCGCGGCAGGCGGTATCGCGCTGCAGTGGTTGGAATCCAAAGGCATACAAATCGGCGCCCACATTGCCGCTATCGCCGGCATACAGGATCGCCCCTTTGATCCGATAGCGGTATCGGGAAAGGATTTTGACCGCGTGCGCGAAAACGGCTTTCCAGTGCTGGACGCGGAAGCCGGAAGGAGCATGCTGGCCGCCATTGAGGAAGCCCGGTTGGCCCAGGATTCGGTGGGCGGCATTGTGGAATGCGCCGGCATTGGATTGCCTGTGGGGCTGGGCGACGCGCTGTTTGGCGGGCTGGAATCGGCCCTCAGCGCCGGGCTGTTTGCCATTCCGGCGGTGAAGGCCGTGTCCTTTGGCAGCGGGTTTGAGGCGGCGGCCCTGCGGGGCAGCCAGCACAACGACCCTTATATCCTGCGCAGCGGCCGGGTTGCCGCGGCCACAAACCACGCGGGCGGCATCGTGGGCGGCATGACCACCGGCATGCCCCTGATTATAAAGGCCGCCTTCAAGCCCACGCCCTCCATCGGGCAGCCGCAAAGGAGCGTAAACCTGGATACCATGGAAGAAACAACGCTGACGATCACAGGGCGGCACGATCCCTGCGTCGTTCCCCGGGCTGTGCCCGTGGTGGAAGCCGTGACCGCGCTGGTACTGATGGACAAGCTGCTGTAAAAAGGAGGAAAAACAGATGAACATGGATGAACTTCGCAGCCAGATTGATGAAATTGACGCCGGAATGGTGGATCTGTATAAAAAGCGCATGGACATCGCCAGCCAGATCGGCGCGTACAAGCGGGAAAACAACCTGCCGGTTTACGACAGCGAGCGTGAGCGCAGGCTGCTGAACAAGGTGGGCGACCAGGCCGGAAGCGAGCATGAAAACGGCGTGCGCGCCATGTTCAGCCTGCTGATGGACCAGAGCCGCACCCGGCAGCTGCTGGACAGCGGCCGCGAAAGCGCCCTGGGAGGGGCAATTGCCCGGGCTGTCAGCGAAACCGATCCCCTGTTCCCGCCCAAGGCCATGGTGGCCTGCCAGGGCGTGGAAGGCGCGTATTCCCAGATTGCCTGCGAAAAGCTGTTCCACGCGCCTTCCATCATGTACTGCAAAACCTTTGAAAGCGTGTTCAGCGCCATTGAAAGCGGGCTGTGCCGGTACGGCATCCTGCCCATTGAAAACAGCCTGGCGGGCTCGGTGAACAGCGTATACGATCAGATGATCAAGCATCATTTCTACATCGTGCGCTCCACCCGCATCAAGATTGACCATACCCTGTTGGCGCTGCCCGGCGTAAAGACGGACGAAATCAGGGAGATCTATTCTCACGAGCAGGCCATCAACCAATGCTCCCAATTTCTGAGCCAGCATAAGGAATGGCATGTGAATATTTGCGGCAATACGGCGGCCGCCGCCAAAATGGTGCAGGAAAGCGGCCGCAGGGACGCGGCGGCTATTTCCTCAGGCAACTGCGCGCCGCTGTACGGCCTTACGCGCATTGCCGACGATATCCAGAACAACAGCAATAACCACACCCGTTTTATCTGCATCTCCAAAAGGCTGGAAGTCTATCCCGGCGCCGACCACACCAGCCTGATGCTGGTGCTCCCCAACCGTCCCGGCAGCCTGTGGCAGCTGCTGAGCCGCTTTTATGCCCAGGGCATCAACCTGACCAAGCTGGAAAGCCGCCCCATGCCCGGCCGGGATTTTGAATTCATGTTTTACTTTGACATTGACGCCTCGGTGTATTCCCCTGCCTTTGCCCGCCTGATTTCCGAGCTGGACGCTACGCTGGACAGCTTTTCCTACCTGGGCAGCTATTCGGAGCAGGCATGATGGCGCGGTATGGACTTTTGGGCGAAAAGCTGGGGCATAGCTTTTCGCCGCAGATCCACAGGGAATTGGGCGGCTACGATTACGCCCTGATGGAGGTTGGCAGGGAGGACCTGCCCGCCTTCTTTGCCCGGCGCGGTTTCAAGGCCATCAATGTGACCATTCCCTACAAGCAAACCGTGATCCCCTGGCTGGACAGCATTTCCCCCGCTGCCCGGAAGATCGGCAGCGTAAATACCGTGGTGCAGGATGAGAACGGCGCGCTGCACGGCCACAATACCGATTATTACGGCTTTATGCAGATGGTGCGCAAAGCCGGCATATCCGTATCGGGCCGCAAATGCCTGGTGCTGGGCAGCGGCGGGGCGTCCAAAACGGTATGCGCCTGCCTGAAAGACCTGGGCGCGGCACAGATCGTCGTGATTTCCCGCAGGGGGCCGGATACCTATGACAATATCTCAAAGCACGCAGACGCCCAGGTCATCGTCAACGCAACGCCGGTGGGCATGTATCCCCATAACGGCCAAGCCCCGCTGGACCTGGCGGTTTTCCCAAACCTCAGGGGCGTGCTGGACCTGATCTATAACCCGGCCCGGACGGCGCTGCTGCTGCAGGCCGAAGCCCGGGGAATCCCCTGCGCCAACGGCCTGTACATGCTGGTGGCCCAAGCCAAACAGGCCAGCGAGCTTTTCCGGGATACGGTGATTGACGACAGCGAAATTGACCGGATCACCGGGCTGGTGGCCGCCCAAACCGCCAATATTGTGCTCATCGGCATGCCGGGCTGCGGAAAAACCACGGTGGGTAAGCTGCTGGCAGAGCAGAGCGGCCGCCCCTTTGTGGACACAGACAGCCTGATTGAGGAGAAGGCGGGCTGCACCTGCGGCGATTACCTGCGATCCCATGGCGAAGATGCCTTCCGCGGCCTGGAAACCGAAGCCCTGCGGCAGGCGTGCAGGGAGAGCGGCTGCGTGATCGCCACCGGCGGCGGCGCGGTCACAAGGCCCCAAAATCGGGACATCCTGCGGCAGAACGGGGTGGTTTTCCATCTGGAGCGTCCCCTTTCCGCCCTGTCCCGGGCCGGCGACCGGCCGCTTTCGGCCACCCCCGAAAAGCTGCGGGCACTCTGGACGGTTCGCGCTCCATTGTACGCGGCCATGCGGGACTACGCCATTCAGAACGAGAACGCAGAAAAAGCCGCCATGGAGATCACGCGGCTGCTGCAAGCGCATTGGGAGGACAAATAAATGAAAATCCTTGTGATCAACGGCCCCAACCTGAACCTGCTGGGCATCCGGGAGCCGGGCATTTACGGGGCCGGCACCTATGAAGAGCTGTGCCAAATGATCCGGGAAAAGGCAGCGCAGCTGGGCGTTTCGGTCAGCCTGTACCAGTCCAATCACGAGGGCGATATCGTAACCCGCATCCAGCAGGCGCTGGGCCGGGAGGACGCCATCGTGATCAATCCCGCGGCCTATACCCACACCAGCATCGCCATCCTGGACGCGCTGAAGGCCGTTCGCCTGCCCGCCGCCGAGGTGCACATCAGCGATGTAACCCAGCGCGAGCCCTTCCGGCAGCTTTCCTACGCGGGCATGGCCTGCGAGGCCCATTACATCGGCCTGG
The DNA here is from genome assembly GCA_017469605.1 of Clostridia bacterium. Classification (GTDB taxonomy): domain Bacteria; phylum Bacillota; class Clostridia; order Christensenellales; family Aristaeellaceae; genus SFMI01. Next base: position 1,086 of record JAFUGB010000303.1, on the reverse strand, counting down.
GCTTTGAGGGCTATCTGCGGGCCATGGAGTATATGGCGGAAAAATATAAAAAATAAAATGGGGGTTGACCTTTCAGCAAACTGCAATGATATAACGGTTGCTGAAAGGAGGCGCATGATATGACCATCAAGGATTTTGCCTGCCTGTGCGGCTGCAATCCCCAGACGCTCCGTTATTATGACCATGTGAACCTGCTGAAACCGGCTAAAGTGGACAAGGGATCGGGCTACCGCTATTATAAAAAGGAGCAGGCCCTCACCTTTGTGAAGATCAGGCATCTGCAGGACGCGGGATTCACAATTGCCGAGATCAAAGAGCTGCTCGACGCCGATAACGCGGTGATTATTGCGGCTTTTGACCGGAAAATTGCCGTCCAAGAGGACAGGCTGAAAAGAATAAAAGCCATTCAGCGGTCATATCAGAACGAAATGAGCCAAATGACCCAAAAGCTGACCGATCTCAAGGAAACGATCATCCAGGCCATGCTGTCCTTTGATCCCGAAGAGGAATTTGGGATCGACAAAGCGCAACGTGATGGCATTCTCGGCAGCATCGACCAGTTTTTTGACAAAATGATCGCGGACGACGACTGCCACCCGGATTACTGGGTCGCCTCGGACAAAGCCAACAAAACGGCCTTCGCCAACATGGCGCTGGCCCTCCTGATCGGCAAAAACCACGAAAAACAAAAGGAAAACAGCCAGTGTCTCCAATGCCTTGTTACCGATTCGGAAGACCGGGAAAACCATTTCTGGCTGCTGAAGGGCAAATAATACTGATCCCAAATAAAAACTGTACAAACAGAGATTGGCAGGGAACGATAAGGGCCTGCGCGGCCCTTATGATCCTGCGACAAGGGATTCATCCCTTGCATCCCGCCGGGCGAACCGGCTTAAAAGAAATAACTAACAATTTGCGCCTGTAACTTGGATGCTGCAAAGAGAGCTTCCGGGCAGAAGAAAACCCGTTGGCCAGCCGAAAAATAAGTTTACTTATTTTCCGGTCTGTCCAGCGGGTTTTCGCTGTGCGCTTTGCGCACAGCATGCACGGCTTTGCCGTGCTGCCCGGAAGCGGTGGCAGGCGTCT
>JAFUGB010000302.1 GCA_017469605.1 Clostridia bacterium | reverse complement strand
GGGGCCGCGGCCCCTTCATTTTCTTCGGGGGCATCTACTTTGTCGATGCCCAGAGCCCCTGCTTCGCAAACCGGCTGCCGGGTCATTTTACGATATTGTCTTTCCCGCCTGACAGCACCAGGCCGGTGGGCACAAACTGCTGGCCGCGCTCCACGCGGTATTCGGTGAGCGGGGGCAGGGTGCCGCCGTTGCTCCGGGTGGTGGGGTAATAGAGATAGCGGCGGAGGCGGTTTTCGGCGGGATCAATCTCATAGATGGCCGGGGCGTCCGAGGAAAAGCCGCACAGCTTCATCAGCGTGGCATGCAGATCGGATACCGAGGTCATGGCGGTGTTTTCCTGAAGCGCGCCATGGGCGCCCGCGGGCTTGAGCAGCATTACCGGGGAGGAAGGGCCTTCATCAAAGCGGCCGTGGTCGGCGGTGATGATGATATTGGCGCTGTCGTATACGCCCAGGTCCTTCATCTGCGTAAGGTAGGGGCCGATGATGGTGCGCAGCACGCCCTTGGTCTGTTCGATGGCCGTGGTGTTCCAGTTGCCTACGTTGAGGCCGTATTCGTCCATGTTGCAGGGCAGGTGGCTGCCGTTGATGTGGTATACGATGAATTGCTTGCCCTCCCGCAGCGCCAGCCCCTGGGCGGCCAATTTGGCCTGGAAGATGAAGTTATCCTTGAAATACGGCTGGTATTCGCCCTGGGCGGCCTTGTAGAAGCCAAACTCGCCGCTGTAGAAAACCAGCCGCGGTTTAAGCAGGTGCGGCGCATAGCGGAAGCCCACAAACTCCATCATTTTGCCGTACAGCTTGGCGGGAGAGCCCACGGTGAGCTGCGCGGCAATGACGTTTTGGGCCTGGCCGATCATATGGGGGGACATATAGGTTTCTGCGGTATACAGGCGAATGTCCCAGCCGGTCTCGGCCAGGGCGCCGTACAGCGGCACGCTGTCGTAGCAGCGGGCGATGTAGCTTTCAATGGTTTCGTCGTTTTCGTACCATTGCTGGGTCAGCGTGTAGGGCAGGCCCATTTTGGTTTTGCTGTAAGCGCCGCTGTAATCGCTGAAATAGGTAAAGCCGTCCAGCGGCTCCAGGGCGTCGGGATCCTCCTCCAGGATGCGGGGAATGTAGATGGTGTCGCACGCGTCCACCACAAACATGACGGTGTTGGCCTCCCGGCCCAGAACGAACTGGTCCTTATCCGATACGATCCAGCCCTCCCGCTTGTTTTCAATGGGATGGGTGAGGAGCACGGCGGCCAGCGTTACGGCCTGTATCACCAGCAGCGCCGCTGCCAGGCCCCGGGCCGCGGCGCGGAACAGCCGGCCCTTCTTCAGCGCGAACACGCCCAGCCCCACGGGCACGGCAAGCCAGAACAGCGTATCGGCCACGGCGTAGGCGCGGAAGTTTTCCCAGGGCACCGCCCGGCCGTCCAGCTCGCCGTAATCGGCGTTGATGAAATTTCCCTGCAGGTACAGGCAAAGCGTGATCCCCAGGACCACGGCGGTATAGACCCTTCGGGCTTTGGCGGGCAGCAGCGCGCCGATGCCGGTAAGCGCCGCGGTCAGCAGCGCAAAGCATAGAAGCGACTGGGGCAGGATATCGCCCAGGTTGAACCACATTTCTGCCTGGTTCAGCATGTACTGCTCGATGGGCGCAAATATGAAGGCCGTGAACCCCAGCGCCAGGGCGCACAGCAGCAGCGTGATCAGGCTTTTTTTGCCGCGTTTTTTATTCATGGAAATTCATCCTTTCGTCCGCAAAAAGGACGCATCCATTATAACACGACGTTGGGAAATGCACAATTCATTTTGCGCTGATTGTTTGCCCGCGCTTGCGCTCCACATCCGCGGCCAGGCAGCGCGCCGTTTCCGCCGCCAGCTTCAGCGCGGCAGGGTACAGCTCCTGGGGGAACCGGGCGTAATACAGCAGCACCTCCAGGTTCATGGCGCCCTGGTAGCCCATGGCCGCCAGGGCCGAGGTGACGGCATCCCAATGCTGCAGGCCCAGGTGGGGCAGGGTATGGCTGTCGTGGCGGTAATCGGTATCCTGCACGTGCAGCATGGTCAGCCGATGGGGCTGCATGCCCGCGATGAAGGCTTCAGGCTCCGTGCCGACGATGGCAGCATGGCCCAGGTCGCAGCAGGCCACAAACATGGGGTCGTCCAGCCTGTCCAGGAAGGCGTTCAGCTGCTCGGGCGTTCCGTGATGGCCCACAAAACAGCCGCGCCGGTCGTCGGTCACAAACAGGTTCTCCACGCCGATGCGCACATTGAAATTCCGGGCATAGGGCAGAAAGCCCCGCAGGAACTCCAGGTTGACCGCGGTCACGTCGGTGGTGCGGTCGGTAACGGGGAATTTAAGCGTATGGATCACCATCTGGGTGCAGCCGATGCGCGCGCAGAACTCAAAGCTGCGGACGATGTCCAGGTAGTTTTTGCTGTTTTTCCCTTCCCCAAAGCGGTAGCGGAAAGGGGCGTGGGATTGTGGGAAGCACAGGCCCAGGTCCTCCGCCGTGGCCCGGATGCTGTCCGCGCGGGCGTAGAGCTGGCTGTCCGGCAGGGCAAAAAGATCCTCCTTCATATCGTAAAAGCTGTAATCCACGCCGTCAAAGCCGGCCTCCCGGATGAGCCGCAGCGCCCTTTGGTCGCCAAGCGCGTTGCGAATGACGCTGTTGTCTGTGGAAATGATCATGGGATCCCTCTCCTTTTCCTGTTATCGGCACCCGATGCAGCCCTGGGCGCGCAGCAGCGCGCGGAGGGCTTGGTTTTCCACGGCCGCAAAATCCCCCTGAACGGCCAGCGCCGCCGCGTTGCCTGCGGCCTGCCCCATGCCGGCACAGGGCCCCATGACCCGGCAGGCGCCCATTACTTCACGCTCCGCGCCAAGGCAGCGCCCGGCAACGATCAGGTTATCCATTTCCCGGGGCAGCAGCGAAGCGTAGGGGATTTCAATACAGGCGTGCTGCCGGTTTGCGTTGGGATTTTTGGCGTCGCCCATCATGGGATCGTAACTGGGCCGGTCAGGATCGGGCAGGTCAAAGTTGTAGGTGGTGGAAGCCACGCAGCTTTCATAATGCCGCCCGGCCAGCGCGTCCGGCAGGCTGATCATGTGCCGCGCCAGGATGCGCCGGCTTTCCCGGATGCCCATGCGGTCAAAGACCCGCCGCATGCGGGCGTTTTCAAAGCCGGGGAAATACCGGTTCATGATATCCAGCAGGTCATAAGCGATCCGGCGGCCCTCGATCAGCCCCTGCGTCAGGGAGAAGGGATCGGTACCGTCCACATGGGTCTGACGCGGGGTATTGACCATGAAGACGCCGGGCTCCGCCGTTTCAATGGCGATGAAGATTTCAAAGGGATAGCGCCAGATCCCCTTTTCCCGCAGATCCTGAATGATTTCCACCAGCTTGGGGGATTGATGCGCGTTTTGATAGGCCACGTAGGCGCCTGTATCCACATGGTCCACGTAGAAGATCAGCGTGGAGGGACATACGGCGTGATCGCCTTCCCGTCCCAGCGCCACCGAGCAGCCGCTCATGGCGGCGATGGCCGCGTCTCCCGTGCAGTCGGCGTACAGCGGCGCTGATAAATGCAGGGCGCTGCCGGGGCCATGCGCGGTCAGCGCTTTGATGCGGCGATCCGCGGTTTCCACGCCGGTCACCTGGGCGCAGTACAGCAGGCGTACGCCGCTTTCCAGGCATTTGCGCTCCAAATGGTATTTGAGGTAGTCCACGTCGCAGGCAATGCCCGCCGCCATGCGCGGGTACCAGCCGTAGGGATTGTAATGATGCACGTCAATGGCATCGGGGTCCACCGCTTTGCCCAGGGCGATCATTTCATCCGTGATCTCGTCAAACAGGCCGCCAACTTCGCGGGTCATGCGATCGCTGGCGGCGTCATAGCGGCGGCCGCCCAGCAGGTGCATGACGCCGGAGGCGCAGGCTGTACCGCCCAGACAGCCGCCTTTTTCCACCAGCAGCACCCGCAGTCCCTGCCGTGCCGCGGCAATGGCGCAGCATACGCCGCTCATGCCGCCGCCAGTGACGATCAAGTCAAATTGGTTTTCCATGAATTTTACCTCACCGAGGCGTAATGTTCCAGCACGTATTGGGCGTCTTCATCGGCTTCGGGGCCCAGCGGCAGGAAGGGGGGACGGCTCTGCCCCACATGGACGCCTTCCAGCTCCAGCACCCGGCGCAGCATTTTCAGATTGCCGTGCTTTTTATGGATGGTCAGCATGGCGTTGATTTGGTGCTGCCATTGCTGGGCTCCGGCAATATCGCCCTCCAGGAAGCTGTGGTACACATGCAGGGCGATGGGGGAGTTGACATTGTAGGTGGAGCCGATGGCGCCGTCGGCGCCGGCGGCCAGGCCGGATAGGAGCATTTCATCAAAGCCGTTCCAGATCGTCAGCTCCGGATGGCGACTCTTCATGCTTTCCAGGTCAAAGAAGTTGTTGGAGGTGAACTTGACGCCCGCGATATTGCCGCCGCGGCAAATGCGGTCCAGCAGATCGGGGGTTAAGGAAAAACCGCTCTGATTGGGGAAATTATAGATGAACATGGGCGCGGGAACGGCATTGGAAATATCCAGGTAGTACCCAACGATTTCCTCCTGCTTGAATTTATAGTAGAAGGGGCTGATGGCCGATACTGCGTCGGCGCCGGCAGCGCTGGCATGGACTGCCAGCCGCTGGGCTTCCCGGGTGGAAATGGAGCCCACATGCGCCAGCACCAGCTTTTCGCCGTTGTTTTCTTCCAGCACGCAGTCCAGGATGCGTTTGCGCTCGTCTTCACTGAGCAAAAACGCTTCGCCTGTGCTTCCGCATACATAGAATCCGTCAATGCCCTTTTGGATCAGGTGCCGGACCAGATGTCTGGTTTCGGCGTAATTTACTTCACCCTGCGCGTCAAAGGGCGTGATCAGCGCGGCCAGGATACCCTTGAATTTGTTTTCAGTCATGATGGGAACTTCCTTTCTTATTCTTTAACGGCGCCAGCCGTGATACCCGAGGTAAAGAAACGCTGGAAGGAGAAGAAAATAATAAACAGCGGCAGCGCGGATACAGTGGCGGCCGCCATGCGCAGGCCATAGTCGGTTTCGCCGCTGGAAGTGTCAAACAGACCGGCTACGCCCACCGGCAGCGTATACAGGTATTTGGAGGAAAAGGTGTTGAGCAGCTGCCACAGGTAGTTGTTCCATATGCGGATGCCAGCCAGGATGGCCAGCGCGCCGATGCCGCCCTTGGACAGGGGGATGCCGATTTCAAAGAAGAAGCGGGTGCGGCCGCAGCCGTCCAGGGTGGCGGCCTCCACCAGCGCGTCGGGAATGGTATCGTAAAAATTCTTCATCAGGTATACGCCAAAGGGCATGGCCAGGTTGGGGACGATCATGGCCAGATAGGCGCCCGTTACAGACCCGCGCCAGCCGTAGGAGGTCACCTGCTTGTACAGCGGCAGCACATACACCTCCATGGGCACCAGCAGCGCCGCGATGACAAAGGAGAAAATCAGCCTGCGGCCTATAAAACGCATTTTGCTCAGGGCGTACCCGGCGGCGGAGGAGACCAGCACGATGCCGGCGGTGGTGATCAGCGTGACGCTGACGCTGTTGACAATCCAGCGCCAGGCCGGATGATTGGTGAATACGCCGCGGTAGTTATACAGCGTGGGATGGATGGGGAACCAGTCCGGCGGCAGCTTGACCACATCGCCAGAATATTTGAAGGAGCCGGTCACCATCCAGTACAGGGGAAAAATGGACAGCAGGCAGAAAAGGATGATCAGCACATTGGAAACGGTGTCGAAGGCCGACCGCTTCCCAAGGGAACCGCGCCTTTTCATGCTACATCGCCTCCTTTTCCCGGCGGATAAAGACAAAGCGAAGGGTAATCAGCACCAGGGAAATGACAAACATCAGCACGCCCATGGCCGAGGCTACGCCGGTGTTGATGTTGTTGCCAAAGGCATACTCGTACAGCAGGTACATCATGGTGGTGGTTTTGTAGTTGGGGCCGCCCCGAGTGAGCAGCTGAATGACGATAAACACCTTGAACACAGAGGCCGTCTGGGTAATAAAGGTAAAAATCGTGGTATTTTTGGTCAGCGGGATCAGGATATAGCGGAACATGTCCAGGCGCCCTCCGCCGTCGATGCGGCAGGCTTCAAGCAGATCGTTGGGGATGGACAGCATGTCGGCCGTATACAGCACCACGCACTGGCCGATGTTCATGGTAAACAGGATAAAAATCAGCAGATAGATTGTATATGTGGGATCGGCCAGCACGTTGACAGGCTTGAGACCCAGCAGCATGCAGAAATAACGCACCAGGCCCGACTGGGAGTCCAGAATGAAGCGCCAGATGATGGACATGACCACCATGGAGGCGATGACGGGGATATACAGCACGGCGCGAACGCCGGATACGTAGAGACGCCGTTTGTCAAAGATGGAGCCCGATATCCAAATGCCGAAGATGATCAGCAGCGGTACCACGGTGGCCACGAACAGCAGACTGTTTTTGATGGCCAGCATGGAGGTGGCGTTGGAGAAAATGGTCTTGTAATTCTGCAGCCCCACATAGACGGTGGCCCGCCATTTTGTATTGTAAAGGCTGTTGATGAAGCCCCGGAAAATGGGGTAAATGATAAAGAGCGCGCAAAGGACGACAAAAGGACCTACAAACAGGTAGGCCGAAAGATTTTCGCGCAGCTTTCTTTCGGTCATGGCTTTCATGGGATGATCTCCTTTCGAGCGTTTCGTCAGAAAGAGACGGGGCGCCCGGCAGTCCGGACGCCCCGCTGAAACGCGGAATCAGTGCAAAACCAAGGAGTTTTCCACGTATTCTTCAATAATGGCATTGGCTTCGGCGGAGTAGTCAGCCAGGGCCTGGGCAGGGGTCTTGTCGCCGGAGTAGGCCGCCTGGATGGCCGGGAACAGATGGCTGCGGGTGGCCACATAGCCGGGCACGCCGCCGGTGAAGTCCCAGATCAGATCGGCGTTCTTGGTGGTGGCGGGGACAAAGGGATCGGTGCTGGCGTCCGCGATGCTCCGGAAGCAGGGGATGGCGTTGTTGTTGATGGCGTCCAGGTTTTCGCCGCCCTGGAGCAGCCAGCGCAGGAATTCCTTGCCCACGGCAATCTGATCGGCTTTGCCGTTGTTCATAACGCAGGCGCCGTAGACGTAGTTGGCCAGGATGTTGGTATCCTCGCCGTTAATCACGGCGGGTACGGTGGCCATGCGCAGGTCAAACTGCGTGGAGGAGCCATTGGCCATGGCGTTCAGCCAGCTGGTGTGATTGGAGACCTGGCAGGAGCACACGCCGCTGTTCAGGTTGCGGAAGTCGGGGCTGGCTTCGGTGCCGCTGCGGGTGATGACGTCGCTGTTGGTCAGGCCGTTTTCGGTCCAGCTGATCATCTTTTCCAGCGCGGCGATGACGTTTTCATCGGCGCCGGCATTGCTCTTGCCGTCCTTCCACATCTGGCCGCCCAGGGAGGAGAGCCAGTTGAGGGTGAAGGTATCGGCCTGGTTGTCGCCGGCAAACAGGGCGATGGGGTATTTTTCGCTGCCTTCAAAGTATTTGGCCAGGGTGGGCAGGATATCGCCCTCGAACTCGGCCATGGTCCAGCGGGCCCACTCGTTGGCATCCTCCGTGATGTATTTATCCAGTCCGGCCTCGCGGAAAATATCGGCGTTGTAAGCCAGGCCGAAGTAGGATTGGTACATACCCACCATGTATGCCTTGTCAGCGATCACGCAGGCGTCGTACACCGCGTCGTACAGATCATCCCGTACCGGCGCGATGAGGTCGGTGATATCCTCCACCAGGCCCTGGTGTACATAATCGGCCGTGGTAAACCAGGCAGAGAACAGCAGGGCGGGCAGGGTGTCGTTCTCAATGGCGCCGTTGATCAGCGTGGTGCGCTGAGAGCCGGCAAATTTGTTCAGGGTCACGGTGTAGCCCTTGTCGGCATAGGCGGCGTTGAAATCATCCACCGCTTTCTGCATGATGGCTTCGTCAATGGTGAAGTCGGTCCACAGCTCGATATCCACCGGGTGATCCGGCAGCGTTTCTTCCGCGCGCGCGAAGACGGCCATGCCCATTAGCAGCGACAGCGTCAGGATGAGTGCCAACAGTTTCTTCATTTTGATTTCCTCCTTTATTCTATGTTTTAACCGGATTCTTTCCGGTCTGAACCGTGGGAAGGCCCCTGGCAGGAACCGTTTTCAATGATGACGGGCTGGAAAAGGTAATAGGGAAAATCGGGCTGTTCGCCTTCGCCGTGAAGCATGCTCCAGAGCAGTTCGGCCGCCTTGTAGCCGATCTCATGGCTTTTATAGTTCACGCTGGTCAGCTGGGGCTCCACCAGGCGGCCTTCCTCAATGCTGTCGTATCCGATTACGCCGATATCCTCGGATACGCGCTTGCCCAGGTCCCGGATGCAGCGATAGACCACCAGGGCGGTATAATCGTTGAAGCAGAAGATGGCGTCCACCGGTACGTCGCTGGAAAGCAGCCTGTGGCAGGAGAGGTACAGCTCCTCATCGTTCTGTCCGCCCTCCATCATGACCAGTGCGGAATCGGGCGTAAGGCCATTTTCCTGCAGTGCGCTGGCGTAGCCCTGGTAGCGGTTGATGGAGGTGGAGTGGCGATGCCGCGCGATGTAGGCGATATGGCGGTAGCCGCGTTCAATCAGATGCTTGGTGGCCATGTATCCGCCGTAAAAATCGTTGGATACCACGGCGGGCACATTAATGCCCTCCACAGGCCGGTTGCAGAATACGAAGGGAATGCGTGAAGAGATCAAATGCTGGTACGTATTGTACGTTTCTTCAATGCTGGTGGATACCACGGGAACGATGATGAAGCCGCACACCACCGAGTTCATCAGGCGGAAGATATTGTAGCTTTGCTGCTCCTTGCTCTTGTCCGAACCGCATACCACAATGTTGATGCCCCGGGCTTCGGTAAATCTTTCGATCCCCCGGATCATGCCGCTGTATATGCTTTCGGAGATGCTGGGAACCATCACGCCCCAGTTTTCAGCTTGGGGCAGCGTGCCGGCCAGGGGATCAGCGGCATAAGTTCCGCTTCCCTTCCGGGAAATGATCACGCCCTCCTTTTCCAGGTCGGCAAAAGCCTTGTCCAGGGTGGTGCGGGTGGTTTGCAGCCGCTTGACCAATATTGTGCGCGAAGGCAGCCGCGCTCCCGGCGGCAATGAAATAACCAGCTCTCTCAGCTTGGCTTTGATTTCAAGATATCTCAGCAAGGCACTTCTCCTTCAGGCGCCGCAACGCTCTGTTCATATCCAAAATACCGTAACCGGATGTCCTGCGTCAAGGGATTCGACCAAAAACGGACAACTATTTTAAAAAACGGGCAGATTTTCTTTCGGGTCAAAAAACCGCCTGATTTTCCATGTTCTTCCGCCCGGAAGCCCGGCGCCGGCGCAAGCGCGGGAACCCGCGCGATGATTTCCTTTTTTCATTTTCTTGACATGGGACAAGGGCCGGCTTTATAATATTTTTGTTTCTGCCTACGCATATTCAGGGAAACACAGCGCAAACGAAAATTGAATATGTGCCGCCGGTGTGCTATAATAACGGCAGCGACAAAATTTATGGAAGGGACGGATAGGACGCATGTATGACGCGATTATCATAGGCGCGGGCGTGGTGGGCTGCGCCGTGGCCCAGCAGCTGGCCAAATATAACGGCAAACTGCTGGTCATTGACCGCATGGAGGATGTGGCCGACGGCGCCAGCAAGGCCAACAGCGGCATCGTTCACGCCGGTTTTGACGCCCACCCGGGCACCGAAAAGGCCCGGCTGAACGTGAAGGGCGCCAAGATGTACAAGCAATTGGCCAATGAGCTGGGCGTGCCCTACGGCCAGCCCGGGGCGCTGGTCATCGGCTTTACCGAGGACGACCGCAAAACGCTGGAAAACCTGCTCAGCCAGGCCAACGCCAATGAGGTGGAGGGCTGCCGCATCATTGAGCGGGAGGAGATCCTGAAAATGGAGCCCAATACCAATCCCGACGTGCTGTGCGCCCTGTACGCCCCCACCAGCGGCCTGGTGAGCCCCTATGAAATGACCTGCGCCCTGGCCGACAGCGCGGCCGAGAACGGCGCGGAATTTTCGCTTTCCAATCCCGTGCTGGAGATCAAGCCCACGGCGGACGGGAACTGGCTGGTGATCACCGAGCGCGACGAATACAGGACCCGCGCCGTGATCAACTGCGCGGGAATGGGCAGCGGCGTGCTGCATAATATGATTTCCTCCCGCCGGGTGCGGCTCATTGCCCGCCGGGGCGAATATTACCTGCTGGACCATGCCGCCGAAATGCCCTTTGCCATGACCATGTTCCAGTGCCCCACCAAGATGGGCAAGGGCGTGCTGGTGAGCCCCACCACCCATGGCAATATCCTGCTGGGCCCCACCGCCGACGATATTGACGACGGTTACGACACCGCCACCACCCGCGCCGGGCTGGACGAGGCGCTGAGCAAGGTGCGCCTGACATGGAAAAATGTGAACCTGCGCCAGGTGATCACCACGTTCTCGGGCATCCGCGCCCATGAGGAGCATGGGGATTTCATCATCGGCAAGGTGGAAGGCGCGCCGGAGGGCGCGTACGAGGCCGTGGGCGTGGAATCGCCCGGCCTGTCCGCCGCGCCGGCCATCGGCCAGGAGCTGGGGGATGAGGTGGCGGCCTTCCTGGGCCTGGATAAAAAGGACAATTGGAAAAAGCCCACGCCGGTGGCGAAGGCTTTCCGCAATATGACCAATGCCGAGCGGGCTGAAGCCTATGCCCTGGATCCCGAATACGGCACGCTGGTGTGCCGCTGCGAGCAGGTGACCGAGGCCGAGATCCGCGCCGCCATCCGCCGCCCGGTGGGCGCCCGCAGCATTGACGGCGTCAAACGCCGCACCCGCGCCGGCATGGGCCGGTGCCAGGGCGGCTTCTGCAGCCCACGGGTATTGGAGATCCTGTGCGAGGAGCTGAACATGAGCCCGCTGGAAATTACCAAGTGCGGCGGCGAAAGCAGGCTGCTGGTGGGTACCCTGCACGATATCGCAAAGGAGGCGCGGCCCGATGAAGAATGAACTTTCCGCCATTCAAGTGGATATTTTGATCGTAGGCGCGGGCCCCGCGGGCCTGGCCGCCGCCATCGCCGCCAAGAAGGCGGGCGTGGACAGCCTGGTGGTGCTGGAGCGCGAGGAAAACGCCGGCGGCATCCTGCGCCAGTGCATCCATAACGGCTTCGGCCTGCATCGCTTCAAGGAGGAGCTGACCGGCCCGGAATACGCCCAGCGCGATATCGATACCGCCCATGAAATGGAGATCGATGTGCGCACCGGCGTGACCGTGCTCAGCGTGACGAAGGATAAAACGGTGACCGCCATCAGCAAAAAGTATGGCTTGCAGATCTTTCAGGCCAAGGCTGTGGTGCTGGCCATGGGCTGCCGGGAGCGTCCCCGGGGCGCGCTGGCCATTCCGGGCACCCGCTGCGCTGGGATTTATAGCGCCGGCACGGCCCAGAAATTTGTCAACCTGGAGGGCTTCATGCCCGGCCGCCGGGTGGTGATCCTGGGCAGCGGCGATATCGGCCTGATCATGGCCCGCCGCATGACGCTGCAGGGCGCCAAGGTGCTGGCCTGCGTGGAGCTGATGCCCTTCTCCAGCGGCCTGAACCGCAACATTGTGCAGTGCCTGCATGACTACAATATCCCGCTATACCTGAGCCATACCGTTACCGATATCCACGGAAAGGAGCGGGTCACCGGCGTTACGGTCTCCAAGGTGGACGAAAACCGCCGTCCCATCCCGGGCACCGAGATCGAGTTTGAATGCGATACCCTGCTGCTGTCCGTGGGCCTGATCCCCGAAAACGAGCTGACCATCGGCGCGGGCGTGGACATCAGCCCGGCCACCAGCGGCGCGGTGGTGGACGATACGCTGCAAACCTCTGTCCCCGGCATCTTTGCCTGCGGCAATGTGCTGCATGTCCATGACCTGGTGGACTTTGTGTCCGGCGAAAGCTTCAAGGCCGGCCAGGCCGCGGCGGATTTCGTACAGGGCAAAGCGCGGGCAGGCCGCCTGATCCCGGTGAAGGACGGCGCGGGCGTGCGCGGCGCGGTGCCCCAGCAGATCCGGCTGGACAAGGGCGCGGAGCACGCGGGCGTGGATATCATGTTCCGGCCCGACCGGGTGTACCAGAACCCCTATGTGGTGGTCACCGCCGACGGCAAGCCGGTGTTCAGCCAGAAAAAGATGATCATGGCCCCCGGCGAAATGGCCAACATCACACTGAACGCAAAACAGCTGGCGGCCTGCGAGGACGCCCAGGTGATCGAAGTGGCCATCAGCCAGGAAAAACCGGAATGTTAACACGCTATTTGTAATGAATGACTGTTGATTATCTCTGTTATCAACAGTCAAGGCGCGCGAAGCTCCACCCACCGGGCGGTGATACTGATCCCAAATAAAAACTGTACAGACAGGAATTGGCAGGGGAACGATAAGGGCCTGCGCGGCCCTTAAGATCCTGCGGCAAGGGATTCATCCCTTGCATCCCACCGGGCGAACCGGCTTAAAAGAAACAACAAACAATTTGCGCCTGTAACTTGGATGCTGCAAAGAGAGCTTCCGGGCAGAAGAAAACCCGTTGGCCAGCCGAAAAATAAGTTTACTTATTTTCCGGTCTGTCCAGCGGGTTTTCGC
>JAFUGB010000301.1 GCA_017469605.1 Clostridia bacterium | reverse complement strand
TGGCGCCCATGGCTGTGCTCGCTGCTCTGTGCCTGCTGCTTGGCATGTTCCCCACGGCGCTCACATCCTTTGTATCCGGCATTGCCTCCACCGTGCTGTAAGGAGGGCATAGCATGCATTTGATTGCAGTGACCCTGCTGGTTCCGCTGGCTGGTGGGCTCCTGCTGCCTTTGCTCCGCTTCAGGAGCCGAAGGCTGCGGAGCGTATATGTGGAGCTGGTTACGCTGGCCACCTCGGTATTGGCCGCCATTCTGTGCTTTGCCCGTCCCCAGGGGGAATTGCGGTTGCTTCAGCTTACCGATACCTTTGCGCTGACGCTGCGGGTGGATGGGCTGAGCCTGGTGTTTACCGGCCTCATCGCCTTCCTCTGGCCCCTGGCCACGCTGTACGCCTTTGCGTATATGGCGCATGAAAACCGGGAAAACGCTTTCTTTGCCTATTATACCCTGAGCTACACGGCCACGCTGGGGATCTCCATGGCAGCCAACCTGTTTACCCTGTATGTGTTCTATGAGTGCCTGACGCTGGCCACGCTGCCGCTGGTCAGCCATAAGCGTGATGTCAAGTCGATCCACGCGGGCAGGCAATACCTGGTATATTCGCTGTCAGGCGCGGCCCTGGCCTTCGCGGGCATGATGGTGCTTGTGCGCCATGGCGCGGGCACGGATTTTATGCTGGGCGGCGGGCTGGAAAGAACAGCCGGGCTGGATGATTCACTGCTGCGCGCGGCGTTTGTGATCGCCTTTATAGGCTTTTCGGTCAAGGCGGCCATGTTTCCCCTGTATGCCTGGCTGCCCGCGGCCTCGGTTGCGCCTACGCCGGTGACCGCCCTGCTGCATGCCGTCGCCGTGGTCAACGCGGGCGCGTATGCCTGTATGCGGCTGGTTTACTACAGCTGCGGCACCGATTGGCTGTTTGGCACCTGGGCCCAGGCCGTGGTGCTGTGCCTGGCGGCCTTTACCGTGGTGTTCGGCTCGGCTATGGCCGTGCGGGAACAGCATTTTAAGCGCCGCCTGGCCTATTCCACGGTGTCCAACCTGAGCTACATCATGCTGGGAACGGCGCTGATGACCCCTGCGGGCATGATCGGCGCTATGACCCATATGATCAGCCATGGCCTGATGAAAATTACGCTGTTCTACTGCGCGGGCGCTGTGCTGGTGCAAACCCGACAGGAGTATGTGCAGGATCTGCGGGGCATGGGCAAGGTGATGCCCTTTACCTTTGGCGCCTTCACGCTTTGCGCCGTGGCGCTGGTGGGCGTGCCGCCCCTCAGCGGTTTCCTGAGCAAATGGAATCTGCTGACCGCCGCCGTGGGCACGGGCATGACGCTGGGGACGGTGGCTGTTGCCGCGCTGATTATTTCGGCCATCCTGACGGCCATATACATGATGAGCGTGGTGATCACGGCCTACTTTATGCCTTTGAATAACGATATGGCGTCGCTGGCCGGTGAAAACCGTGATCCCGGCTGGCTCATGAAGCTGCCGATGCTGCTGATCTGCTGCGCCGTGGTACTGATGGGCCTGAACGGCGCGGCTGTAACCGAATGGCTCAGCAAAATCGCGGCCGGACTGATTTAAGAAAGGAGAAACAGCTATGCAATATATCCTGCCTGCGCTGGTTTTTGCCCCCATGCTGGGTGCGCTGATCTCCTATATGATCGGTCGGCGCAGCAAAACGGGACGCACAGTATTTGTGTGCCTGCTTCTTATGGCGGAATGTCTGCTGGCGGGCTTCGCGCTGTATCGGGCGGTATTGGGGCTGGAGCTGACCTTTGTCTGGGAGCGCTTTGCGGGCTTTGGACTGCATTTCAGGATGGATGGCTTCCGGGCGCTGTATACGCTGATTGCCGCCTTTATGTGGATGATGACCGGCTTCTTCTCGCCTCAGTACTTTGCCCACTACCATAATCGAAACCGCTACTATTTCTTTACCCTGATGACGCTGGGGGCCACGGCGGGCGTCTTCCTGTCCGACGACCTGTATACCACCTTCATCTTCTTTGAGATCATGAGCTTTACCAGCTATACCTGGGTGGCCCATGAGGAAACGCCGGGCGCGATGCGGG
>JAFUGB010000300.1 GCA_017469605.1 Clostridia bacterium | reverse complement strand
CTGCCCGGAAGCGGATCGCTGCGTTACCGTTCCTCGTTGCGATTGCTGCTTTTACGCCGACAAACGCAGCCCTTTCTGGTTCTCTTTCGGGCTCCGAAAGAGAACGCCCCCGTTCGAATCCCTTCCCTGTCAAATTTATGTTTTCAGACTGTATTGTTTTCATCAGTTTTTCGTATAAATTGATAAAAAAGGCCGTGAAAAAGGCTAAGAAGAATCGCCTGAATCACGGTCCTTTTTTCTTATTCCGCAAGCTCAAATACCAGGCTTACCGGATTGTGGTCGGACATGGCAAAGCCAGTATCGATCACCTCATGGCTGAGCACCCGCACGTTATCGGAAACGATAAAGCCGTCAATGGTCAGCACAAACTGATCGGGATTGTACGGTCCCTCGGCCACACGGCAGCTGGGCGCGTTGGAGGAGGCAATGAGCGTCAGCGGCAGTCCGTCGAAGGTACCCGCCGGGATGGGCTGGGCCCAGGTGTAATTATCGCCCGGAATGCCGAAATACTGGCTGGAATCGCCCAGCAGGTCCTTGTTGAAATCGCCGCCGCATACCACATAATTGCCCCGATCCACTTCGCCCTTCATATCGGTGAGCAGCAGGCGGAGCTGATCATTGGCAATGGTGCCGTCTGAGGTATAAGCCGACAGGTGCATGTTATAGAGCACCAGTTCACGGCCGTTGGCCGTGGGCACCCGACAGGCGCTGTAGCACCGGTCCAGATCCACCAGCTTCATAACGGTGTTCTCAATGGGCAGGCTTTGGCGCACGGCCGAAGCAATGTCCATGCTGCTGAAGGTCATGATGCCGCACTGGGTTTTGCCGTGGGGCTGGGTCAGGGGATAAAAAAGAAAGGGGCTGTCCCAATTCTGGGCATAGGCGCTGTCGTAGTCCAAAAACGCCTTTTCCATGATTTCCCGCTCGTTCACATGATAGGTGCGGGTGGCGTTTTGATCCACCTCCTGCAGGAAATAGAAATCGGCGTCCTGCGCCTTCAAAAAGCCTGTGATCTCCTCCATATTGGCCAGCAAGCGTTCCTTGGACCAGGCCCAGCTCTGGGTGCCGCCGTCCATGAAGAAGCCGTAATCGGCTTCGTACGCCCCAAAGCCCGTATTGAAGGATACAAGCTTGTAGGGCATGCCGGGCTGGGCCATTTCCGCGCTTTCGCCCTTAACCTCCAGTTCCGTTACCTCCGGAAGCCGGTGGTAAGCGATGAACACATAGGCCACATACGCGCCTGCGATCAGCACCAGCGCGGCCAGCAAGCACAGGATCATTTTCAACGCCTTGTTCATTTTCCGCTTCTTCATCGGTATTTCCCTCGCTTTATATTGCTTTTTACCGCGCCAGCTGCAGGTATTCCTCCAGGCACAGGTTTCTGTCCCGCATCACGGTGCTGTGTTCGGCGCCCACATAGCGGATATGCCAGGCTTCGGCCAGAAATCCGGTAATGTCCTCCTTGTCCTTCTGGTAGCGCACCACAAAGCCGTAGTCCCAGCAATGCTCGTGCAGCCATTTGCACTGCTTGGTGCTGATGAAGGATTCGGTATTGGGCACCGTCATATCAAAGGCCAGGCCGGTATGATGCTCGCTGGTGCCGGGATCGGCCACTGTTTTGCGGGTGGCGCTGATGGCGTTGGCGCGGCTCAGGCCGTTTTTATCCATATAGCTTTTTACGTTGGAATCAAAGATGCGGCGCTGATCGGCTACGCTGCGGTAAGCGGCGCTGACCTGCCAGTTGATAACGCCGTCGGCTTTAGCGGCCTTTAGCATGTCCAGCAGGGCGTCCACGGCCTCGCGCACGCCCCGGGTGCCACTGTACTTGATCTTTACCAGGGAAGCATCGCAGTATTCCGACATATTCACCAGATCGGCAGGCACAAAATCATCGGCAATGGGATGTTCTTTATTGACCAATAGCGGCAGATTGCCGGAAAGCACCTGTACGGCCTCCGGCGCAGGCGTTACGGTGATTTGCCTGGCGCTGCCGGAGTAGAGCGTTTTCAGCGTTTTCTCGCCGGCGATCCCGTCGGCCTCCAGGCCATGCTGCTGCTGGAATACCGTAACGGCATTTCGGGTGCCCTTGCCGTAATCACCGTCGATCTTGCCGGTGTAAAAGCCCAGCTCCTGCAGGCGCTGCTGAAGCTGTTTGACCTGCTCCCCCTGGCTTCCGCTGGAAAGCATGGCGGTTTCAGGCGTGGCGGACGGCGTGGGCGTGGGCATAAATGCCTGCGCGCCGGCGGAGTACAATAGCGTCAGCGTGGTTTCCCCGGCAATGCCGTCGGCCTCCAGCCCGTTCTGCCGCTGAAAGGCCTCCACCGCGGCCCGGGTGCCCGCGCCAAATTGGCCGTCAGCTTCGCCGCCGTAATAGCCCAGGGCGGCCAGGCGCTCCTGCATTTGCCGTACCTCCACCCCCACCGCGTTCATCTGAAACAGCCGCGGCGTAGGCGTGGACGTGGGCAGAGCGGGATCTTCGGTAATGCGGACGGTGCGCGGCGTTATGGAGGGCGTGGGCGTAATGGCGGCCTCCCGCAGGTATTCCTGCCGGTTGGCCAGCGCCGCCGCACCCACCAGGGCGATGGCGCCCACCAGCGCGATGATCATCACGATTCCCAGCGGCGAAATGCCGCTTTTTTTCTTCATCGGATCGGTACCTCCTGCGCCCTGGGGCGCTATTTGAGTATACCTTTTCCATGGCTTAATGTCAACTTTCCAGCGTTTCCAGCCAGCTTTCTATTTCCGCGTCCGAGGCAAAGCCCACCCCAAGGTATACGGTTTCCCGCACGTTTTCGGGCAAATCGGTAATGGGAATATCCAGCTGCGTGCGCAGGGCGTAGCCGTCGCCGTACTTGTTTTCATATACGCCCAGCACCCCGGCCCCATCCGGCAATACCACCAGGTGATCGGGGCAGTAAATGGACAGGGTGCGGCTCATTTCTATCTCCGCGGGAGAAAAGCTGGTGATATCCCACTCGGCATAGGCCTGCTGCATTTGCTGCAGCGTGCAGCCCTTGTATTCCTTGTCCGCCTTGATCCGCCGCACCACTTCATGGCCGCAGCGGTCATACCGCAGCGTCTGAATCAATTGGCAGTTTTCCTCCACGGTTTCCCGGGTACGGCTCACGGCGCTGACGCCTGTGCCAAAGGACACGATCACCGCCGCGATCGTGGCAATGACCAGCAGCCCGGCCACGGCGGCCAAGCCGATCCGGCGCGATTTGTCATGCTGATTGGTTTCCATTGAATGCTCACCTCCGCAGCCAGTATGCGCCTTTTCCGGTTGCTTCATGCGCCAGAATATGGTAAAATCTGTGAAAGAGGTGAGAATAATGGCCAATAAAAAGGCTGTATTGTTTGATTTGGACGGTACGCTGATCAATTCGCTGCCCGATATTTCAGCCTGTATGAATCGCGCGCTGCAAATGCATGGACTGCCTGCCCATCCCGTCAGCGCTTATTGCTATTTTGCAGGCGACGGCGCGGTAAACCTGACCCGCCGCGCTGTGGGGCAGGCCCATTCCGAGCTGGTGGATGCCGTGTTCCAGGATTACCGGGCGCTGTATGCCGTTCACTGCAACGATGCCTCCCATGTATACGACGGCATCCATGCGCTGCTGGCCGGGCTGCAGCAAGCCGGGCTGCGGCTGGCGGTGCTCAGCAACAAGGACGATAAGGACACGGTCAGCGTCATACGCCATTATTTTGGGGAAAGCTCCTTTGAAATCGTGCGCGGCCGCCGCCCCCATGTGCCCATCAAGCCCGATCCCGCCGCCGCGCTGCAAATTGCCGAAGGCATGGGCCTGCGTCCCGATGATTTTTGGTATTTGGGCGATACGCCAACCGATCTGCAAACCTGCGCCAGCGCGGGCATGCATTTCATCGCCGCGGGCTGGGGCTTCCGGCCAGAAAGCGAGCTGCGGGCCGCGGGGGCTGAGCGCGTGGCGGCGGTGCCATTGGACGCGCTTCAAATGATCATGAAATAGGCGGGTTACGCTGCTTTCCTTCCGAAAAAGTGCAAAGAGCGCGCGAAGGTCCCGAACGCTTCCTTTTTTACTTTACGTGGATCCTTCCGTTGACTGCCGCCGCGTCCTCAAACACCCGGCGCAGTTTTTTGCCGTAGGCGCCCATATCGCCGCCCTCGGGCAGCCGCAGCACGAAGGACGCGGGCTGGCTCCAGGTGGTCAGCATATCGTAAAGGGCGTCCAGGTTTTTGCCGTAATAGTCCGGAAAAGAGAGCGCGTGCAGCAAATATTCCTGGGCCTCCATGGGTGATTGGGCCGGTTTCAGATTCAGTATGATTTTCATGGTTGCTCTCCTTCATACAGCAGCTCAAAGGTTTTGAAGCCATCCCCGGTGTAATAGATCAAACCATCGCTGGAAAATACGATGCGCTCCTTGCTGCGCTTTCCGTTTTCCGTGTTCACATCGCATTCATACCAGGTGCGGGTGGCGGTGGCGGGCAGCAGCCCTTCCCGGTTGCCGAACTCATCGCCGCCGATGGTGTATCCCGGGGCCACCTGATCCAGGTTATCCTTTTTTCCGCTCCATCCCAGCGCCCTGGCCTCCTCTTTGGTGATGTAGTTTTCAGGCAGCCACCAGAATTCATGGATATACAGCGCCACATGCTCCTTATCGCTGTAGCGTCCATCCTCCTCCACCGCGATGGGCTCGGGCGTGGGCGAAGGCGCAGCCTGGGGCGCGGGCGTCGGGGTTTCAAAGGAGACCTTGACTTCGGTAAACGTGCTGTAATGGTCGCCGGTATAGTAAATCAGCCAGTCGCTGGAAAATACGATGCGCCGGCCGTTCCGGTAGCCGCCGTCGTAGTCAATATCGCATTCCTTCCAGGTGCGGCCTTTTTTATCGGGCAGCTGTCCTTCATAGTTGCCAAACCGGTCGCCCCCGATGGATTTTCCCCGGGCCACCTGCCAAAGATTGCCCGCGCTGCTGCTCCATCCCAGGCCCATGGCCTGGTTTTTTGTAATATAGTTGCCCGGCAGGCGGTGGAAAGAGGCAATATAAACCGCCACCTCCTCCAGCGTATCATACCAGCCGTCCCTGGCAACCGGATAATCCGACGCCGAAACGCGGATGACCTGGTCTGCCAGCCCGTAAAGCGGCAGCAGCGCCAGGATCAGCAGCAGCGCCGCGAATCGCCTGAGGGTTTTCATAGACATCCTCCCTTACTTTTTTTCATAGGTAATGGCCATGCGGGCCGACGGAGCCTCGGCGCCATTGGGCGTAAAGGACAATGTGCCGTCGGCCAGCTTCAGCGTGCCCGTGCTGCCCTTTACCTGGCCGTCCTGCAGCAAAAGCCGCACAATTTTTTCGCTGAGCCGGGGGCCGCCGGACCGGGTCAGGCCGTCCTTCCACAGCGTAAAACGACAGCCTGCCTTCCAATTGGAGCAGCCAAACGCCTTCGTATTCTCCTGCACCGGCTTGCCGCACAGCGGGCAGGAGGCACCCTCGATGGGCTTCACCGTTGACGCCCGCTTCGCGCCGCCCTTGCCCTTTCGCATTTCCTCCGGGAATTCCACCTTGGGAGCGCTATCCCGGGCATATTCCACCAGGAAGGCGCTCATGCGGCGGATGCCCTGCATGAAGCGCTCGGTTTCCCGCTGGTTTTTGGCAATCTCATCCAGCGCCAATTCCCATTTGCCGGTCATCTCCGGGGAGGCAATCTCCTCGGGCGCCACGTCAATCAGCTGCACGCCCTTGTCGGTGGCGTTGATCGTGCGGCCCCGGCGCTGGGCGTAACCCACCTGCAAAAGCCGCTCAATGATGGCCGCCCGGGTGGCCGGGGTCCCCAGGCCCCCGGCCCGCATCGATTCGCGCCGCGCTTCATCCTCAATCTCCCGGCCCGCGTGCTCCATGGCGGCCAACAGGCTGGCGTCGGTGTGCGGGGCCGGGGGCTTGGTGGCGCTTTGCTGCACATCGGCCTTTTTGACCGTCCGCGCGTCCCCTTTGACAAGCGGCGGCAGGGCGGCGGTATCGGCCTCGTCCTCTTTTTTCCTTTTGCTCCTGGTTTTCTTTTCGGGAATCTCCTGCCTGTACAGCTCCTTCCAGCCCATCACCTTTACATTGCGTCCGGTGGAGCGGAAGGCTTCGCCCTCGCAGTCGGTGATCACCTTTAAAGCATCGTACACATGGGCCGGATAGAAGGCCGCCAGCACG
>JAFUGB010000299.1 GCA_017469605.1 Clostridia bacterium | reverse complement strand
CTGCTATGGCAACTACAGCATGGAGGACAACGACGACTTTACCGTATACGTGCCCCGCACCGATCCCCGCTTCGCCACCAGCCTGGCCGTGGTCCCGCTGCAGCTGCTGGGCTATTACGTCAGCGTGGCCAAGGGCCTGGACGTGGATAAGCCCCGCAACCTGGCCAAGAGCGTAACGGTGGAGTAAGCGCGTTTTGAGATCGGCCGCAAAGGCAATTGGCCGGAAGCGCAGAAAGCCCGCGCTTTCGCCCTGCCTGCCGCCATGCGCGCCAACAGGCTTATGATATATCCCGCCGCTTCCGGGCGGCATAAGCAAAACCGCCAGGTCTCAGGCATTCTGTCGGCAAAAGAAGAACGCAAGCGCACGTTGAGCCGCAGTTGACCTGCCTTTGATAGAATGCCGCTGTTGAAGGGAGGGATGGCATGTTCCGCGTATTGGTGGTGGAGGATGATCGGGAGCTGCGGGGGCTTTTTCGCCGGGTGCTGGAAAAGAACGGCTATGAAGCCCTGGAGGCTGCCGACGGCCAGGAAGCGCTGGATGTGCTGGATCGCCAGTATATTGATTTGATCATTTCCGATATTATGATGCCCGTCATGGACGGGTATGAGTTGGTGCGCTCGCTGCGGGATGCCGGCATCGCCATTCCGGTGCTGATGATCACCGCTAAGGACGCCTTTGACGATATGCGCCGGGGCTTCCTTTCGGGCACGGACGATTACATGATAAAGCCTGTCAACGTAAACGAAATGGTGCTTAGGGTTTCGGCGCTGCTGCGCCGGGCGCAGATGATCTCCGAGCGCCGGGAGGTGCTGGGCGGCACCACGCTCACCTATGACACGCTGACCGTATCCCGGGGCCAGGAGGAAACCTTCCTGCCGCAAAAGGAGTTTTTGCTGCTGTACAAAATGGCCGCCGCCCCGGGACGAATCTTTACCCGGCAGCAGATCATGGACGATATCTGGGGCCTGGACAGCGAAACCGACCCGCACACCGTGGATGTGCACATCGGCCGGCTGCGGGAGCGCTTCCGGGATAATCCCGATTTTGAGATCATCACCATGCGCGGGCTGGGGTACAAGGTGGTAAAAAAGACATGAAACACAAAGGACGCGGCCCCGAGGTCACCAGCGATAAGCTGCGGCTGTATTTTATCCTGTGCATTTTTCTGGTGCTGTGTCTGTCCATCGGCGCGGGAGCGCTGATCACGGTTTTGATCGAATGGCTGACAAAGGCCCGCATCACCGTGCCCACCATCGTATGGATGATCCTGTTTTCCATTGTGATGGGGCTGGTGCTGAGCCTGCTGTTCAGCCGCATGTTTTTAAGCCCCATCCTGCGGTTGAGCCGCGCCATGCAGCAGGTGGCCCAGGGCGATTTCAGCGTACGGCTGGACCACGCCGGGCACTTTGGCGAAATGCGCCAGAGCTACGATAACTTCAACACCATGACCAAGGCCCTGGGCACCATTGAAACGCTGCAGAGCGATTTTGTATCCAACGTATCCCACGAGTTCAAAACGCCCATCAACGCCATTGAGGGCTATGCCATGCTGCTGCAGGACGCCGAGGATCCCGCCCGGCAGAAGGAATACGTGGACAAGATCCTGGCCGGCACCCACCGGCTGGGCGACCTGGTCAACAACATCCTGCTTTTGTCCAAGGTGGACAATCAGTCCATCCCCGCCCAGCGCAGGGCCTACCGGCTGGATGAACAGCTGCGCCAGGCGCTGCTGCTCCATGAGCGCAAATGGACCGAAAAGAACATTGAACTGGATGTTGATCTGTCGCCGGTGACCTACACCGGGCCCGAAAGCCTGATGCTGCACGTATGGAGCAACCTGATTGACAACGCCGTCAAGTTTGACGCCCCCGGCGGCTTGCTGCGCCTGCGGCTGCGGCAGCAGGAGGGCGCCGTTACCGTGGAGGTCAGCGACAGCGGCGTGGGCATGACCGAGGAGCAGCTTTCCCACATCTTTGACCGCTTTTACCAGGCCGACGGCTCCCACCAGCGCGAGGGCAACGGCCTGGGGCTGGCGCTGGTGAAGCGCATCCTGGAGGCGGCAAACGGCGAGATCAAGGCCGAAAGCGTTCCCGGTCAGGGCAGCAAATTTACGGTGACACTCAAATAATTGCTGAAAATTTTCCCGTCGCCGCGTCCAGGCCCGGCATCATCGCATTTTTTTGCGTTTATTCCCATTATTTTAAAGCCGCGGTTGACATTTTGCCATTCCGCGGTTATAATATGCCCATAAACGCGAACAAATGTTCGCATAGTATGGGAGGGATGTACAATGCGTACAGATTCTATTGTCTACCGTAAACTGGTGGCGCGCATCGCGCTGCTGGGCCTCACCCGCCGCGAGGTGGCCGACCGCCTGGGCGTCAGCTATGGCACGCTGCATAACAAGCTGTGCGCCATTACGCCCTTTACCCTGAATGAAGCCATGCAGATCAAGCAGCTGCTGGCCATGCCCGGGCCTTTGGAAGACGCCTTTGAACGGTATGACGAAACGAAGCCAAGCTGATATAGCGCCCAAAGCCGGAATTGGCAAGGGACGAACGGGGGCGTACTTTCTTGGAAGCCCAAGAAAGTACGCCCCCCGTTTGTTTCCTCCCCCAATCCCAGGCAGCCAGGCCGAAAGGGGCGCCCATGGCTTCAATGCTTTCGGCGCGATGGGGCAGTACAGGGCCGTTTGCTCAGCGGTTCGCTATGACCACCTTTCCGGTATCGCCGTCAACCATCACCATATCGCCGTCCTTTATCCTTTGGGTTGCCGTTCCGGTTGCCAGAACAGCGGGGATTTTATATTCCCTCGCAACAATTGCGGCGTGGGAAAGCGTGCCGCCCGTATCCACGACCACGCCCGCGGCAAGGGTAAAAAGCGGCGTCCATTCCGGATCGGTGTGCGGACAAACGAGGATATCGCCTTCCGCAAGCTTATCAAATTCCTCCGGACGGTTTATGACGCAGGCTTTCCCCGCTGCCTTCCCGCCGGAGCCGCAAACGCCCGCAATGTCAGAGGTTCCCGTTTCAAGCATCGTACTGATGCTTTTTGCCCAATAGGCCTCCGCCAGGGGGCGCGTGTTCTTCCTTTTTTGAATCAGTGAACGGGAATTTTCATCAAGCGTTCCGGCGTTGAGTACGGCGAAAAGCTCATCGGCAAAAAGGAACAGAAGATCGGTATAGCTTGTGTGAAGCAGCGCAGCCGCTTTGTGAAGAAGCTTTCTGCACAGGGCAAATTCGGATTCCCACAGGTACTGCGTTGCTTCCCGGACCCGGTGATAATGCCGGACCGCTTTCACCTTCGTTTCAAATTGCGCGTACGCGCGCTTGCCGAGGATTTGCTCTGCACGGGCCATCAGCGCGTTGAATTTGCCAACGCCCTCTTCCATGGATGGCGTGGCGCTTTCGCCTGAGCGCAGGACAATCCGCAGCGAGTGCAGAAACCTTTCGGGGTCTTCGTTCCACGATTTTGCGGTAAAGCAGTAGCAGTTATAATCCGAACGATTGCCAAACCGCTCCATAAAATCAGAAAACAAGCGCACGATCTCCGGATATTTCGTGGCCAGGTCTTTATAGGAGAACATCCCCGCGTCGCGCATAACGCCGGGGTCCTTCCGGATTTGGGCGGCCAGGGCCGCAAGCGCCCTGTTGATATCCGCGGTCACATAGGAAAGCCCCTCCATCAGGTCAAAAGAATTGAGACTTGGATCTATTTTGGCAAGGGTCCTGTTAAGGCTCCTGTTTTCAAGCACCTGCGGGAAAACGGCATAGCGGAAACGCGCGTACGCGGTTCGCGCAATAAGCTTTTGCATTTCGGAAAGGCACGCGGCGATCTCGGGCAAAGCGGCCGCTTCCTTTCCGCGTTCCGTTTCATACGCCATGCGGCAGGCGGCAAGCTCGTCGCTTGACCTGCGCATATTCCCGCTGCTATCCTTCATTTGCCGAAGCAGTCCCGGAAGCCGCGTGATTTTTCGGTTCAGGCGGGG
This sequence comes from Clostridia bacterium, assembly GCA_017469605.1. GTDB lineage: Bacteria > Bacillota > Clostridia > Christensenellales > Aristaeellaceae > SFMI01. The sequence continues at coordinate 192 of JAFUGB010000299.1, read as the reverse complement.
CTTGCCGCCAAGGGTAAAGGAGGATACGCCGTCCCCATTCATCCGCGTTTCCGGCGTCATCACAAGCCCAACCTCACCGAAAAGCACCGTCTTTTGCTTGCCCACCAAAAAGGCGAAGTCCTGATCAAGGGGGTAATAAGGCGTTGGGAGTTTTTCAAGATTGAACAGGATGCTTTCCCGCATCCTCCCGGT
>JAFUGB010000298.1 GCA_017469605.1 Clostridia bacterium | reverse complement strand
GGAGCGCCTTCTTTCTTTCTACCGTGTCCAGCATGTCCTGGCCGATGGCCCGCAGATATTTGAGCCACGCCAGCGTCAAGGAAGGCGGCAATTCCTGTCCAGGATGCTTTGCCTCAAAGGAAAAGTTATGCTGATAATCGATATCGGCAAGCGCCTGCAAAATACCGTCCCAATCCAGCGTGCCCATATAGGGGGTAAGATGCTCATCCCCCTTGGGCTGGCGGTGGTTGTCGTGAATATGCATGGCCTTCATGCGGTCTCCCAGCATGCGGATCGAGGCAGGCTCATCCTGTTGGGCGACGGCGGCGTGCCCGGTATCCCAGCACACGCCGACAGGCGCTCCCTCAAACGCGGAGATAAAATCGAGCAGTTCCTCCGCCGTACTGCAATAGCGCTGGTGATGGCCGGACATGTACAGGTTTTCAAACGCTACGCCCACATGATGCTTCTCGGCCAGCTCCACAAAAGGCGTCCAGTACTCAATATTAAAGCGACGGGTCCGTTCAAAATCGTAGGTGGGAGCGGCGTTAAAATCGGACGGATGCTGCACCAGCCATTTGACCCCCAGCCGCTCCGCCGCCAGCACGCTGCGCCGCATCCGCTCCTCGTAAAAGGGGCGGTCGGGCAAATCGCCGGTCGACTCGCGGGTACGGTAATGGAAGCTGTGCGCCTGGTAAAACGTGACGTGAAGCCGCTCGGCCTCCTCCCCGATCCGATCGACCCAGCGCTCCCAATCATCGGTTGCCAGCGGCAGCCCGTTTCGTCCCTGCACGCCAAAGTGCAGGTCCAGGTGCTCAAAGCCCGCCTCGACACACAAACGCATGGAATGGAATATATTCTCCTCGGGCGATACCAGGTCTTTGTTGCTTAAAATAGCCGTAGTAGTGGAAATTCGCATAGATCAGATACTCTTTTCTTCCGTTAGGATCGTTTATTTCATAGCCGCCTTGGAAAAACCGCTCAAAATATAGCGCTGGAACAGGAGGAATAGCAGCAGGATCGGCAACGCCGCGATACAGGAGGCCGCCATGATCTGGTTCATGTTCAACGCTTCCATACTCAGGAAGGACATACGGATATCAGCGATTCCCAGTGCGATGGTACGTGCCTTATCCGTTGTAATGATCATTTTGGGCCAAAAATAAGCATTCCAGCCGTTAATAAACGCAAGGATGACCATCGTGACTACCGTTGGCCGGCACATGGGTACGAGCACCTGAAAAATAGAGCGAAAGCGCCCCAGTCCATCTACCTCCGCCGCCTCCAAATAGCTGTTATCCACCGCCAGGAAGCTCTGCCTCAGCATAAAAATCGAATAGGCGCTCGCCGCCTCCGGTAAAATCAGCCCGATATAGCTGTTCAACCAGCCCTGCCGACTGATCAGCACATAAATGGGAATAAACGTCACCTGGATCGGGATCATCATCGCGCCGAGCACCAGCACAAATACCAGGTTCTTGCCCGGAAAACTGCCTTTGGAAAAGCCATAGGCCGCGAGGATAGAAGTAGCGGTCTGAATGAAAACAATCCCTGCTGTGACCACCAGTGAGTTCCACAAATAACGGAAAACGGGGTAGTGCGTCAGCACATCATGGTAGGCGTTCGTGTTGAAGGTCATTGGCAGGAAGGTGGGAGTATTCAGCAGTACCTCATCGGTGGTCTTAAACGAAGTGATCACCATCCAGTACAACGGGAAAATAACGATCAGCATGATCAGCGTAGCAAGCAGCGTTTTCAGGGCTGTGCGAAACCGTTTCTTACTCATACCGCGCCTCCCTTTACGCATCATAGCTCACATTGCGGTTCGACCAGCGCATCGTCACCGCAGTGAACAACAACAGGATCAGGAAAAAGATAAAGCCCTCCGCCGAAGCGCGATCCAATCGATGATCCTCAAACGCAAGCTTGTAAATCTGGTACACCATCACCATGGTAGTTTTGTAAGGCCCACCCTGCGTGAGAATATCCACTTGCTGGAAAACCTTCATGGACGATACGATTGTCGTCACCGTTAAAAACAGCGTGGTTGGCGCCAATAATGGCAGCTTGATGCGGATCAGCTTCTGCCAGCCATTCGCGCCGTCCACCTCCGCCGCCTCCAGATACTGTTCGCTGATACCCTTGATGGCGGACAGGTAAATCAGCATGGCATAGCCGCCCATGCGCCATCCGCTGAACAGGATCAGCGATAAAAGCGCCGTATCCCGGCTGGTCAGCCATCGCACGGGAGAAAGGCCCAGCAATGACAGAAAATAATTGAATACACCGTACATATCATTGTACAGCCACATGAAAACCAGCGACGTAGACGAAACCAGGATATAACGTGGCATGATCACCGCTACGCGCATGAAATTAAACCACCTGGTCATCCGATCGAACACATGGGCGAGCGTCAATCCAAAAATCAGCGTCAACGCCACCTCGCCCAACGTATATAATCCGGTTATTTGCAGGGATGAAATAAACTGGCTCCAGCCACGCCCGGCAAACAACCATTCGTAATTTTTCAGTCCCACATAGTTTTGCGTTGCGCGGGAAAGATTCCAGTCCGTCAGACTGATGCGAAATAATTCGGCAATGGGATAATAAGTAAAGATGGCGAACAGAATAAGCGCCGGCACAGTGCACAGAAAGTCAAAGGCGCTTCGCCGCGCTTTCAGGCGTTTGCCGATTCCTACGGACAATTTCTTTCCCTTCCTTCATCAATTGAATCGCTTTACAGGGCGCATATGGACAGAGCCGGGGCGGGGAAGCGCTTTCCCCGCCCCGAGCGATATTACAGAGAATCCTCGTACAAACCGGCGATTTCATCCACCATGTAATCGAGGGTCGCCTGCATATCGGCATTTTCCAGGAAGATCTGAGCAAGACCTTCCTCCATCACGTCGGTAATGGCAGTATAGCAGGGCAGCTGTACGGCGCAGGTCATATCCGCAATATGATCATACAGGTTGGCCATTTCAGGATATTCGGCCAGGAACGCCTTGCCCGCCTCAGTCTCCATCGCATCGGAATAATTGGCGAGGAAGCCGGTAAAGGAAGCCATGGCGCAGTCGGTATCCTTGCTGCACAGATACTGGAGCAGCTGATACGCATCGTCCTTCTTGCTTTCGTCCAACTTAGCGGGAATGCACAGAGACATACCGAAGATTTCGGTGGTGTTGGCGGTGTCGCCGGCGGGAGGCACGGCTACGCCGACCTCGTAGCCCCTGCTCAACATATTGTCATAGTGGTTTTTGTACTGCGAAGAAGTATGGAAGATGGCGAACGCTTCACCGGCCCAGAACGCCGAACGCATGTTGGAAGAACCGTTCGAGCCATAACCCCACATGATGAGGCCCTCGTCGATCCAGCCCTTGACCTGAGCAACAATCTGCGCGGCTTTCTCGCTGTTCAGCGTGCTGTTGCCCTCTTCATCCACCGTCACTACACCGAAGTTCCAGAAAATCCAGGTGAAATAATAGCTATCCCACCCAGGGATCCACATGGCATAGCGGGCAGTGGTGCCGTCGGCATTCTTCTTGGTCGCCTTGTGAAGGAACTCATCCATCTCATCCCAGGTCTTGGGGAAAGCGATGCCTTCCTGTTCGGCGATGGTCTTGTTGTAGAACACGCTGATGCCAGTAATCGTCCATGTCAGGCCATACTGGCTGCCCTCATAGGCATAGACGTCCTTCATGTTCATGTTGGTCAGGTCCGTGCCGTACTTTTCGATGTAAGGATCAAGATTCTCGACCACACCATCACGGGCCAGGTTTTTGATCTCAGAAGAATGGACAGGGAATACGCTGGGCAGCTCCGAGCCGCCCTGTACATTGGCCGCCAGCACCTTCTGCAGGATCTCGGCGACACGGCCCTGATATTCCACCGTCACCTGGTCAGCGTGCTCATACTGGTTCACCAGTTCTCCCAAATCGGCGCGGTACATTTCCTCCAGCGTATGCCAGAAAAGGACATCGCCTTCAGCAAAGGCGGACGCGCAGCCGGTCAGGAGCGCGAGCGCCAGCAACAGGGCAAAACATTTGCGCAGGGGTTTCATAAAACATTCCTCCTTAAAAGATGTTTATTACCAGCCGGACATACGCCGGCCTGGGTTCGGTTTTACAGCACGGTAACACCCGCCGCTTCCAGCTGCTTCTTAACGTCCGCTGGAAATTCGTCGTCCGAAATCAGCACGTCCACCCCGCTTGTCGGACATACAATATAGGGGCAGCTCTCATCAAGCTTCGTGGAATCCAGCAGCATAATGCTTTTTTTCGCGTGGCGCAGCACCGTCTGTTCCATCAGCTGGCGCTCCGGACGCAGAGAGCTAAAGCCGATATCCGGAAAAAAGCCGTTCACCGACAGGAATGCCACGTCAAAATGATAGTTTTCCAACTCATACGCAAGCCTGACATCGCGTACAGAGAGACTGGATTTGTTCAGCATCCCGCCGAGCACATGCACTACCGGATGAGTAAGACCGCTCAATTCGTTTACGCAAGAAAGCCCGCCGGTAAACACATGGCACCGGATGTCAGGAAAAATCTTTGCCAGCTCGGTTGCGGTAGAACCGGAATCCAGAAATACGAAATCGCCAGCCTGCAGAAAGGCGAGCGCCTTGCGGGCAATGACGCGTTTTTTGTCGATGTGTTGAGTCAGCCGCTGACGCAGGGGCATCTCCGTTCCGCGCACGGTTTTGATCGCCCGCGCGCCGCCGTGTATGCGCACGATCCGCCCCTGCTCATCCAGCTGTTTCAAGTCCTTGCGCAGCGTCATTTCCGATATATCGGGAAACAGCCTTGCCAACTCAGAAAAGGAAACGACGCCCTGCTGTTCCACAGCGGCCACGATGCGTTCCCTGCGTTCCGCCAGCATATATCCCTCCAGAAGTTCATCCTCTTTCTTTTCAACATTATCTTAGCAACAGTCAATAAAAATGTCAACAAAAAATTTTCGTTTCAACACAAGCAAAATGTTTTGATTCAAAACATCGATTTGTCTCATGCCTAAATCCAACCGCGGTGCAGAATCAATGACCATCGATTTCTCCTATCCAATTGCAAAGCATTCGCTTTCCGGGAATGCTGCACCATTTTCCCAATTAGGCAAACGAAAAGACGCGAGCGGGTTCGTTCCCGTCGCGCCTTTCCTTCGGCCAGTATAAGAATAGCACAGGTTTTTGCTCTTGTAAAGTAGCATTTATGTAGCGTTTGTGTAGCAAACGCGTGTCAAATGTCGCATTTGCGTTTCAAATGTAGCGTTTATGTCGCATTCGTGTTTCAAATGTAGCGTTTATGTCGCATTCGTGTTTCAAATGTCGCATTTGTGTTTCACGGAAGCGAAATTTTTTAAGGCAACACCGCACAATTAAGGTGGTCAGATGGCACATGGATTTTTCGGCCTGATAAAGCCGAATGAAGGGAGGCGTAGCAGAGCTACGTTGACCGGAAAGAGGCAAAATCAGAACGGAAAAGACATGTGCCAGGTGTGCCATCGTATTGTGCGGTGTTGCCTTAAGCCACTTCTGAGGCAGCGCCTTCCACGGTGATGCAGCTGCAGGGGCAGTTCTTGGCGCATTCGCCACAGCGGGTACACTTGTCGGTATCGATTTTGGCGAAGCCGTTCTCCACGTGGATCGCGTCGTACTGACAGGTCTTTTCGCAGCGCTTGCAGGCGATGCAGGCCTTCATGCAGGCCTCGCGGGCAATTCGGCCGGTGTCGCTGTTCTGGCAGCGCACGATGACGGAGGCGTCGCGGGGCATCAGGCGGATCGCGTGACGGGGGCAGGTCTTTTCGCACATGCCGCAGGCCGTGCAGCGATCCGGGTCGATCACGGCGATCCCGTTCTCGATGCGGATCGCGTCAAACTTACAGACGTCCGCGCAGTCGCCCAGGCCAACGCAGGAATAGGAACACATTTTGGGGCCGCCCACCATCTGGGCCGCCATCTGGCAGGAGTGATAGCCGTCGTAATTATAACGCTCCTTGGCCACGCCGCACTCGCCCTGGCAGATGACGCGGGCCACCTTGGGCTCGGTCACGCCGGCGTCGCCGCCCATGATCTCGGCGATCGCCTGGGCGGTCTTTGCGCCGCCGGCGGAGCAGCCGTTCACGGGCGCTTCGCCCTTGACCACGGCCTCGGCAAAGCCGTCGCAGCCCGGGTAGCCGCAGGCGCCGCAGTTAGCACCCGCGCAGGCGGCGCGGACCTGCGCCACACGCTCGTCCTGCTCGACGGCAAACTTCTTTTCGGCCACGTCCAGCACAAAGCCGAACACGGCGCCCAGCGCGCCCAGCGCCAGCAGGGCGAAAACAACCTGTAACCAGTTGATCGACATTTGTGTTTCCTCCCTTTACTTGACCATGCCCTGGAAGCCCATAAAGGCGATGGACATGAGGCCGGCGGTGATCAGGCTGGACGGGAAGCCCTTAAAGGCCTTGGGGATATCCGAGGTCTCCAGACGCTCGCGGATACCCGCCATCAGCACGATCGCCAGCATGAAGCCCAGCGCGCCGAATACGCCGTTGCAAACGGATTCGAACAGGTTGTAGCTGTTTTCCACATTCAGCAGGGTCACGGCCAGCACGGCGCAGTTGGTGGTGATCAGCGGCAGGTAGATGCCCAGCGCCGAATACAGCGAGGGCATCGACTTCTTCATGAACATTTCAACGAACTGCACGAGGGCCGCGATGACCAGGATGAAGGCGATGGTCTGCAGATACTCAAGGCCGAGGGCCACCAGCAGCAGGTTCACAAAATAAGTGAAGAAGGAGGCCAGGCCCATGACGAAGGTGACCGCCAGGCCCATGCCTGTTGCCGTCTGCACCTTGCTGGAAACGCCCAGGAAGGGGCAGCAGCCCAGGAACCGGGAGAAAATAAAGTTATTGACCAGTACGCAGTTGACCATGAACAGGAAGAAGGAGCCGATATCGGTGATCCTCATTATTCATTCCCCCTTCCGGCTTTCTTGGTGGCCATTTTGGCCGTGATCGCGTTGATGATGCCCAGCAGCAGGCCAAAGGTGATAAAGCCGCCGGGAGCAAGCACGAACAGCAGCATGGGCTC
>JAFUGB010000297.1 GCA_017469605.1 Clostridia bacterium | reverse complement strand
GCATGCCAGCGCCAGCAGGGCGACCGCGGGGAACAGGTAACGCTCATGCATCATGACGCCCAGCGTGCACAGCAGCAACAGGAAAAGCGCGCCCAGCAGCGGCAAATGCCGAATCTCCCCGTCCGCCAGATAAAGGCCGGCGCACAGCAGCACGCTGAATACAATCACCACTGTGCCCAAGGCGCTGTAGGTCATGGGTACCAGGGCAATGACGATCACGGCAGCCGCGGCGGCGCACAGGGCGTACAAGCGAACCTTTCCCCGACGGTACCACCGGGCGCGCAAGCCCACCGCCAATACGCCCGCAAACAGCGTTGTCATAGCCAGCAGGCGGATATGCCAGGAGCAATCATTTATCACGTCCACCCAATTTTTGCCAAACAGGAAATACAGATTACAGGCATTCACCGTGGCGTTGGCATAATACCCCATGGTATTCCTGTACAGCTGAACGATCCACCAGCCCTGGCTGTTATCCATGTTGGGCGAGAAGGGCAGCACCACGGCCAGCCCCACGGCCAGCGCCAGGACCATCCCAATGGCGGTCTGGAGATACAGCCTTTTATCTTTCTGTTTGATCAGCGTATATACCAGCGCCAGCAGCCCCAGAGGGCCGAACATCAGCGCCTGGGGCTTCAGCAGCACCGCGGCCATATACAGCGGCAGTGCGGCAGCCCAGCGGTTTTCGACGGCCAACATCACCACCAGCACCAAAAACAGCGTCATGACGCTGTCGGCCTGGCCCCAGGCCGCGCCCGCCGCAAAGGATACGGGATTCAGGGCGTACAGCGCCGCAAGGCTCAAGGCTACGCTTTGGGATACGCGCTTCCGGCAGAAAGCATAAAGCACCGCCGCGGCAGCGATATCGCAAAGGATGGAAGGCAATTTGACCAGCAGCTCGGTCATGCCGGTGCCAAAAAGCTTGCCGATCTGTCCCATAACGCCTAAAACCAGCAAATAGCCAGGCGGATAATCACAGAATCCGGCGCTCTGATAGAAATTGGCGGCGCCGGTATCGGCCATCATGTTTCCCCAATAGGTGAAGCAGCCGATATCCACCCCATATCCCGGGATCACCAAAGCAATCACAACACGGGCTGCCGCCGCGGCCAGCAGCATAAATCCCAGCGCCAGCCACCCCTTGGCGGCGGGGGCTGCCTTTTTCCCATCCCCCAATATGGCCCGGCGCAAGCCCAGGCAAATAACAGCGTAGCAGCAGGCAATGACCGCCAGCCAGGGCCAGGCCGGCTTGCCTTCGCCGGTATCCGCTGCCGGTGTCTCCGTCCTGTCCGGATACCAATTGGCGGCATAATCATCGGCCGGGACGCTGCCCACCTGCTCCAGGGAGAGATTTCTGAAAGACGCCGTGCCGGCGGCCTCGCCGCTATAACCGCCCAAACGCGCAAACACCGTGACTTGACGCTGATTTTTTCCGGTCCGGCCATAAAGCTTAACAGCCTGCCATTCGCCGCGGCTGTCATACACACATTCCGAAAACACATAAACATCGGCAATTGACAAATTGGCGCCCAAGCCGCCCTGGGCATCGGCCAATATTTCGCCGCTGAAGCAGTATAGGCTGTCCGGTTCCACGCTGACGCTTTGCGCATAGCGCGCGTCATTGCGTTCGTGATTGACGATGACAGCCACGCCGTCCGCCGCCCGGTAATCGGTATATCCCGGCGTTTTCATATAATCATCGGTATACCAGCCCTGAGGCAGGCCCAGCTCATCCAGCAGGCTAAAATCGCCGTTCTCCAGCAGGTTGCCGGTCTGGATCACAGTCTTTTTCCCCGGCCGTACGATCAGCAGCAGAAGCAGCGCCGCCGCCAAAATACCGGCTGCTATCAGTAATCCCTTGCGCTTCTTGTTCATAACAGCTCCCTAAAATGCGTTTTCCATATAATAGATGCCCGCCCGTGAAAACTCCAGGATATCGAACCGGCAAGGCCGGCCCGAATAACCGAAGCGAGCGCAGTACGCCTGGGCAGCATGGCGAACCCGCCGCTGTTTATCAGCGTTTACGGCCGCCGCTCCGCTTCCGAGTTTTCCTTCCGGCCGCGCTTTGACCTCAATAAACGCCAGCGTGCCCCCGTCCATGGCGATCAGGTCAATTTCTCCGTCCGCCGCCCGATAGCGCCGGGCCAGGATGCGGCAGCCCCGCCGGCGCACATAGCGTGCCGCCCGGAGCTCATACAGGAAACCGACATGATACGCGTTCATATAAACTTCCCGATAAAGGTCATGCGATGCGCAGGGCAGGGACCATGCTGCCGAATGGCTGCGATATGTGCCGCCGTGCCGTAGCCCTTGTGACGGGCAAAACCGTACTGCGGATACAGTTGATCCAGCGCCTCCAGCTCCCGGTCCCGGGTCACCTTGGCCACGATGCTGGAAGCGTCAATGGAATAGGACACGGCATCCCCATGGATGATGGGAATTTCCGGCGCGTCCAGGCCCAGGTTTTTTACAGCGTCGATCAGATAGATATTGGCTTGCGCCCCTTCGGCCGCCCGCCGCATGGCGTTCATCGTGGCCCGCAGGATATTGATTTCATCGATCTCCCGGGCGCTGGCACGGCCCACGCCCACATAAAGGGCGGTTTCCATGATCTGTTCATATACCAGCTCCCGTCGCTTGGCCGAAAGCTTTTTGCTGTCATCCACCCAATCGATGATGGGCGCGGGCGGCATGATCACGCATGCTGCCACCACATCGCCCGCCAGCGGTCCACGCCCGGCTTCATCCATCCCGGCCACCCGGGCGCAATTCGCCCAATAAGCGCGGTCATGCTCCACCATGGCGGCCTGCCGGATGATCCTCTCACTGCTGCCCATCGGCATGCTCCTCCTGAATATTCTCCGCCGTTTTCTCCGTTTCATGCGGCGCTTCCAGCGTAACGCGGCCCAGCCGTCCGTCCCGAAACTCGTCCAGCACCACAGCGCAGCCGCGCTCCAAATCGACCTCGCCGCCGCGCATCAGAAAACCGCGTCCGCGGCATACAGCCTCCAGCAGCGCCTGTCCTCGCAGCGACATATCGGTGATATGGTAGCGTTGCTCCAGCATATCGGGGGATATTTCCGTCAGCTCATCCAGCAGATTGCAGCTGAGGGCAAAGGTATCCACCACTTCGTCCTTGATGGCCGAAATGTAGGCCAGATGTTTGGCTGCCACCGGATCATCCAGCCTGGGCCACAGCATGCCGGGCGTATCCAGCAGCTCCAGATATTCGCCCACGCGCACCCATTGATTGGCCCGGGTCACTCCCGGCCGGTCGCCCACTTTGGCGATGCTGCCGCCGTGCAGGCGGTTAATCAGCGTGCTTTTCCCCACGTTGGGCACGCCCACCACCATAACGCGCACGGTACGGCGCATGCCCCGGGCGGCGCTGCGCTCCACCCTTTCCCGGGTCAGGCGTTCAATGGCCTTGAGCACCTCCCGAGCGTTCTTATCGGCAGACACCGCCGCGCACTCAATGCCCCGCTGCCGGAAAAAGGCCAGCCACTGTTTGGTGATGGCCGGATCGGCCAGATCGGCCTTATTGAGCAGCAGCACCCGCGCCTTATTGCGCAGCATTTGGTTAAGCGCCGGGTTCCGGCTGGAATAGGGCAGACGCGCGTCGCAGAGTTCAATGACGGCGTCTACCCGGGCCACCTGTTCCTGCAGGAGGCGTTTGGCTTTTG
>JAFUGB010000296.1 GCA_017469605.1 Clostridia bacterium | reverse complement strand
CAATGACAGTCTTCCGCTGATTTCATTTTTTTCGCCGCGCCAGTAATCAAAAACCATCAGCGTGTCTGCGCATCCGACGGAAAAGCCGGAATGATGAAAATAGGTTATGGTTACCTGACGCTCAGCCATGGGGTTCTCCTTTATTGCTTATGTATGCAGTATTAGCGTTTACACAGGTATTTATACTTACCTTCGGGGTGGCCGAGGCGGATTGCGCCGTCCGGAACGGTTCATGCCGTTCATCACCTGCTTGGCGCCGGCGCCCGCCGTAAGCCAGCCAAGCAGCCCCAGGCCGGATTTTCCGCGCTTTTGCCTGCCGCGGATGATAAAAAGGAGCACAATCGCGATCAGGATCAGCCTTCCCAAGCTGAATCCGCTGTCGCTTTCATATTCGTAGTAATCGGAATCATAGCCCGCGGATCCTGCATCATTCAGCTCGTCATCCGAAAAGAAGCTGCTCCACAGATCCCCCGTCCAGGAAGCAAAATTGGTCCACCCGTTTCCGGAAGAAACGCCGCTCCCGTTCTGCGCGGCGGAAACCTGTCCCTGGCCGGTGCCAAACAGGCCGGAGGTATTCAGCGTTTTTCCGGCCGTCCGCGCGGCCTGGGAAGCCACGGCAATCAAAAAATGGCCTACCGCGCCGTCATAATTCCGATCCTGAATAAAATACTGCCTGAGATTTGAGGACAAAAGACTGTTGAGCTGTTCCGAAGAAATATATTTTCCCGAAACATTCTCTCCCAAAGAGCAGGCATATCGTTCTTCACCGATGACGAGAAGCAGCAGGAAATCGTCTTTTCCCAGGTTCCAGGCGCTGAACAGGCCGTCGCTGTATTCCTGCGCATCCGTTCCGCCCAGGAAATGCCGGGTGACCACTGTAAAATGGACATCGCTCCGGCTGTTTAACGAATCGACATTATCCGCGATGCTGTCAGTGAGCACCGCGGCATCATCATTCACCGCGCCGCGCTTTTCAGGATAGGTAACAGCCTGCGCGGAAGTCAGACAAAACACCAACAAGAGCGCAATGATCAATGCCGCAAAACGCTTTTGCATCTGTCCGACCTCCTTTTAAACCGGATCCACCGCATCAACCAGTGCGGTGTCCACCGTTGGGGCATAATCAATCCCGATAATTCGCGCAAGGAACCCGCTAAAGCTGTCCAATCCCGCATTATATGCCCGCGCCGCCTCGTTATAAGCGGCCAGCGCCGCGGTATTGCTGCATTGCTCCACCGCCTGGGGCAGCATCAGATGAACGTACATGGCATCCCGCGCGTCCTGCTGCACCTGTTGCTCTTCAGCCAACGCGTTCAGCAGGGCAGCAGCGTCCCGGATAAAGCTTTCACAGGCAGCCGCTTGCTGATTGGCGGAAAAACCAGCAGAACCGCCGGCCTGCATGTCGTTCAGGTCGTTTTTTACCGAAACCACCCTGGCGTCATTGCCGGACATATGGCGCCCGGCCACAGTCAGGATGTTATACGCCGTTTCCACGCGCTGCTGCACATTCTCCTGCCATTGGGCATAGGCGGTGTCCACCGCCACCCGGTTTTTCTTCCATGCTTTGGAAGCGCCGTTAAACAGCGCAATGATGATCATGATGATCATGAGCACCAACGCGATCCTGTAATCCAGCGATTTCTTTTCCCTGGTCAGCACGTTTTCAGTATTTGCTGTATTCTCAGACATTCCGCAGCTCCTTTAAGGCGCTTTTGTCAGTTTTCAAGCATTTTACGCTTAAGCTCCGCTTCCATGGCGGCCAGGTGCTTTTCGGCTTCCTGGCGCTTGGCGCGGCCGTCCGCCTGAATGCGCTGTACCTCGGTGATGGTATCGATCAAATCCTGATTGGTCTTTGTGAGCGTTTCCAGGTCAATAATGCCGCGCTCGGCTTCCTTGGCAGTGGCCAGCGTACCCTGCTTCAGGGTCTCGGCGTTTTTACGGAGCAGTTCATTGGTAGCATCGGTTACAGCCTTCTGCGCCTTCATGGCCTGCTGGGAATGCTGCAAGCCAATGGCCAATACCATCTGGTTTTTCCACAGCGGAAGCGTATTGACCAGGGTGGACTGGATGCGTTCCACCAGCAGGGCGTTGTTGTTCTGCAGCATGCGGATCTGCGGCGCCATCTGGAGCGCCACCTGCCGGGTCAGCTTCAGGTCATGCAGCTTCTTTTCAAAGCGGTCGCACTGATCGGCCAAATCCTTAGCGGCCTGGGCATCCATCGTGTCGCCGGTTTCCTCGGCCTTTTTACGCAGCGCGGCCAGATCGGTACCGCGCACTTCTTCCAGGCGCATTTCGCCCGCCACAATATACATGGTCAGTTCGCGGAAGTATTCCAGGTTTTTATCATACAGCTGGTTAAACATCGCCACATCCTTGAGCAGCTGCACCTGATGCTGCTCCAGGTTGCCCGCGATGGTTTCCACGTTGGCCGAAACCACGTCGTAACGCGCCTGGATGGCTGCCATCTGCTTTTTCGCGCTGAAAAACAGCTTACCCAGGCCCTTGGGCTGCTCAGAAACGCCTTCAAAGCCCTTGAGTTCGGTAATCAGCTTGGTCAGGATATCCCCCACCTCGCCGGAATCTGTATTCTTAACGGAGGCGAGAATGGTATCCGAAAATTCCGAGACCTTCTTCTGCGCGTCGGCGCCATAAAGCATGACATGGTCGGGGTTGGTGATATCGATGGTGCCGGCAAAGCGCTCAATCTCCTCGCGCTCCTGCTGGGTAAAGGTATCGTCCAGCGCGGCGGCAACGGCAGCGTCGGCGTTGGGGGCCTGGGGCGCTTCCAGCTGGGCGACGGCCTGCTCCAAAGCGGCCTGCGTATTGGTTTCAGTGGTGTTCAGGGTCAGAACGGGTACATTCTTCTCATCCATTTTCTTACTTCTCCTCCCCGGTCGATGTTCTCACATGCAAACCGCTGTCGATCAATCCATCCTGCTTCAGCATCGTTTCCATTACGTCGATATCCGTGGTAATATCCAGCGCGTCATGCTCGTAAAGCTTGGCAAGCTGCTTATTGAACGCCTGTATCACAAGATCCAGCGATTCGCGGATCCTGCTCCGCGCGTTATCAGCAGCCTCACCCTGTACGTTTCCTTCCTCCATCCGGCGGTAGGCGACCAGCATTTTCAGCGTGGTAGGCAGATAATAGTCCATAAAGCGCTTGATCTGATTGGCTTTTTGCGGCTGCTCGATCACGGCTTTAAAAATCTGATTGGCTACGCTTTCAATGGCGTCAATCTGGGCGGAGATTTCCGGATCGGGGAGCCGGTCATTTTCAGAGCGTACCTGCTGGAGCATTTGCTGCCCCCTAAGGATCAGGCTGTCCACGGCCGCGTCGCCGGTGGTGGCCTTGGCGCGCTCGGCTTCCCTGCGCGCGGCCTCCTCCTTGGCTTTTTTCTCCTTCTCCAGGCGTTCGGTCTCGGCCTGCCGGCGCTCTTCCTCCGCCCGTTCAAAGGCTTCGTCCTCTTTTTGATGCGCCTTCTGGCTTATACTGCGCCACACCTTTCCCGTAAGGCCGAGGATGACAGCCAGCACAGCATAATCAAATATCCTGAACAGCGGGAAAAACCCGCTGTAGAGCAGGCTCAAAACTCCCACTGCAATAAACGCGCCTGACAGCCCTCTCTTCTGGCGTCGGTAAGACTTTTTCTGCGGCATTTTTGCCCTCCTTGTTTGCTTGTTATGCCACAATTTTAATGTCTGCCATCATATTTTCAAGCGTCAACTGCCGAAAAATACATTTAGACGCATGAAAACATCCATTTAAACACTCAACAACCGAATTATACCATACCTATTCCATCATATCAAATTAATTTTCCATGATGATTTGGCGCTCAGCCCTTTCTCCAGATAGCCGGATGAAACAGGACCAGAATGGGGAACATTTCCAGGCGCCCGGCCAGCATCAAAATGCTCAAAACGCACTTGACAAAGGGCCCATACCCGGCAAAATCACTGGCTATAGCGCCAAAGCCGGGACCCACATTGCTGACGCAGGTAAGGGCGGCGGAGAAATTGGTCTGCACGTCAAAACGGTTTTCCAGGGAAATCAGGAACATACCAATCAGAATCAGCGCAATATATACAAAGAAGAAGATGCTGATCTGAGAAAGCTGCGCTTCTTCCACGCCTTTCCCTTCAAACCGCACCACCTGCACCTTCCGGGGCTGGAACGTGCGGCGCACCTCGCGAATTCCCAGCTTGCAAAGCAGCGCGACGCGGATGGTTTTCATGCCGCCGGCCGTGGAGCCCGCGCAGGAGCCAAAGAACATCAGCACCAGCACCAGGGCCTTTGCCGCCTGGGGCCAGGTATTGAAGTCCACCACGCCAAAGCCCGTGGTGGACACGATGCTGGCCACCTCAAAGCTGCTGTAGCGCAATCCCTGGGCAACAGAACCATACATGGGCGAAATAAAAATAGTAATCGCAGCCACAGAGAAAATATAAATGCCCAGATACCAGCGCAGTTCCTCGCTCTTTTTGACAGAGCGCCAGTCGCCAATCAGCATATGATAATACAATGCAAAGTTTATGCCATAGAGGATCATAAATACTGTTATGATAATCTCAATAGCCACGCTGTTAAAGGCGGCAAT
>JAFUGB010000295.1 GCA_017469605.1 Clostridia bacterium | reverse complement strand
CCAGCTGTGTGCCGGTTTCAATTACATCCTTTAAGCCGGTGCGCTGTTCAAATACCACCAGCGCGCCCACACGGCGGCGGGAAAGGTTAAGCAGGCATTGGGTGATTTCACTGACAATGCGGGTGTTTTCTTCGCTGCTGCTCACGGTGCTGCGGTCAAACGTGGCGCCGCGGCCCAGCTGTTCCAGGATGTGGCGCAGTTCAGGCTGGAACAGAATGACCAGCACGATAACGCCGTTGCTCAGGATCAAATTCAGTACCCAGGTCAGCGCTGTCAGTCCCATCAGCCCGGAAAGCAGGCAGGCCACGATCAGGACAACAAAACCCTTCATCACGTCGCTGGCCCGCGTTTCACGCGTAAGCATGATCAGCTGGTATATCAGTATGGCGACGATCAGAATATCTAAAATATCATTTAATTGCGGCCTGTTAAAAATGTTCCAGAAAAACATCCGCAGTTGGTTTAAAAAGTTGGTCAAAGCCGTCTCACCTTCGCTTTCCGTGGCTTGCGATTATTATAACAAATTTTTTACGCTTTGTTAAGTACGGAAACCGGTCTTTCAAAAAAATATGTAAGTAAAAAATGTTGGATATGGATATGCCTGTATGTTATAATATTCCGCGAAAGGTGGTGCGTCGTATGGAGCATGACGGACACAGGGAAAGACTGCGGCAGCGCTTCCGCCGCGCGGGAATGGATGCTTTTGCGCCGCATGAAATCCTGGAGCTGCTGCTGACCTACGCGATCCCCAGGCGCGATGTTAAGCCCATCGCTTACGCGCTCATCGATCGTTTTGGTTCGCTGCATGCCGTTTTTCAGGCGACCGCCGAAGAATTGATGCAGGTAAACGGCATCGGTGAATCGGCGGCTGTGCTGATTGCCATGATGGCGCCGCTCTTTCGTGCCTACCGGCAGAGCGCCGCGCAGGATGTGCCCGAAATCAAAAATGGTTACCAGGCCGTTACCTACTGCGAATCGCTGTTTGAGGGAGAGCGTTATGAAAAATTCTTTGTGATCGCCCTGGACGCGCGGATGCGCAGGATCAATACCATCCTGATATCCACGGGCGATGTGACCGAAGTGCGTGTATACGCCCGGCATGTGATCAGCGCGCTGACGCAGTGCAGCGCTACGGGCGCGGTGATCACCCATAACCATCCCAGCGGAACCGCGCAGCCCTCGGCGGAGGATATCATGCTTACAAACGCCATCGGTCACCTGCTGGAGGGCCTGGGTATCAGGCTATACGATCATATCATCGTTTCTACGGAGGAAAGCTTCAGCTTCCATCGCGGTGGGCTGATTGGCGCCGAGGATGGCAGGATCACCCAGGCGGCGCAGCAGTTTGAAAAGGTTTTGCCGGCCGTACAGCAGCAAATCTATCAGGCGGGCAGAATGAACAGGGGAGAATGCAGGCAATGCGGACCAATGGAAGAAGGCGAGTTTTTCTGATGCTTCGGCTGATACTGGGGGCGGCTGCTTTGGGCATGCTGCTATGGATCGGCCTGGTGATCTTTGTAACGGTAAAGGAAAAGACTGTTCCCGAAGCCGACCCGCGGGAAACACAGGCCATCATTGTGCTGGGCGCCCAGGTGCGGCAGGACGGAAGGCTTTCCGTACAGCTGCAATGGCGGCTGGATAAAGCGCTGGAGCTTTACGGACAATGCCCGCAGCCCGTGGTGGTTTGCGGCGCCCAAGGCGCGAACGAGCCTGTCAGCGAAGCCAGCGCAATGCATGATTATTTGCTTGGAAAAGGCGTGCCGGATTCGGATCTCGTTATTGAGGATACTTCCTTTAATACCCGGCAGAACCTGATGAACGCAAGGCGTTTGCTGGGGGAAGATATTACCCGGGTGCTGATCGTTACCAGCGATTACCACGTGCCCAGGGCGTTGGCGCTGGCCAAGGACGCCGGCTTTGATGCCTGCGGTGTGGGCAGTCCCATTAAACTGGTTTATTGGCCTAAAAACCATTTCCGCGAGGCGTTGGCGTGGGTAAAATACTGGCTGCAAAGCTGCGGCGTTCTGCGCGGCTGAAGCGCGTGGCAGGCGCTATGCGTCATCCTCCTTCAGAATCCAGCGCGAAGCTTCCCGCCGGGATATGCCAAGCGTTTCCATTACGTCCAGAAACTGACATACTGCCTGGCCGGCGATTTCCTCGCGCAGCGTAAATATTCGCTGTTCATCGCCGGTAACAAAGGTGCCTGTGCCGCGGCGCGTTTCGCACAGGTCCTTTTTTTCAAGCTCGCGATATACGCGCGCGGCTGTATTGGGATTGATATCGTATTGAAGCGCCAGATCCCGGCCGCCGGGAAGCTTTTCGCCCGGCAGGCGCCTGCCTGTGGCGATCTCGGTTTCAATGTCGCTCAGGATCTGCATCCAAATGGGAGTTGCCGGATTGAACTGCAACAGGATCACTCCTTTTATCAGTACTAATTAACTAATACACCAAGTCACCGAAAAAGTCAATGGAATGGCCGAAAAATGAAATGGATTTTTTAAAAGAATTTCACTTTTTAGCTGAAAAGGTGTTGACAAAAGGCAGCCTGGAAAGTATAATAATGGCTGTTCGCGATTGGAGGGATGAGCTTGCTGCTGGATGTGTCACGCGCGCTGCGTAACCCGGGTGAGGTTTTCCCTTTTGAGCATCACGAGCGGATTGCGCCGCAGGATATCAGCGGCGAGCAGGTGACGTTTGATGAGCCGGTGCTCCTCGAAGGCCGCTTTTCCATGTCGGGCAACGATCTTACGCTGGAAGGAGTATTGACAGCCACGGCCCACTCCCGCTGCTGTAATTGCCTTGGACCAGCGCAGGTCAGCCTGAAGGTTCCCTTTCGGGAGGTATTCACCCGGATGGATCGCGGATGGGAAAACCCGGAAGACGATCCTGACCGATGGGTGTTTTCGGGCTCCAAGGTGGAGCTTGAGCATCTGGCGCTCACCTTGGCGCTGCTGGAGCTGCCTATCCGTATCCTTTGCAAACCCGATTGCGAGGGATACAAGCAGATGGCGCCTCAGTACGCCGTTTCGCAAAAAAACAATCCGTTTTCTGTACTGCAAGATCTGCTAAAAAACGATCAGAATGATCAGGAGGTATAAACATGGCTCTTCCCAAAGGAAAAATTTCTAAAGCCCGCAAACGCAGCCGCCGCGCAAATTGGAAGCTTTCCCTGCCCGCGATCGTTACCTGCCCTCAGTGCCACAAGAAGATGCTGGCGCATCGTGTGTGCAAGAATTGCGGTTATTACAACGGCGTTCAGGTCGTTGTGCACGATGAAGAGAAGTAAGCTGCATATCGTCTTTTCCCTGTGATAAAGAGGAGTACGCCGCAAAACCCATCAGAGAGGGCTGTCATTGGCTGTAAGACTGCCTTGGGACCGGCGGCGGAAGGTCGCTTTTGAGGGCGATGGATGAAATGAAGTAGTCTGTCCGTTCGGCGCGCGTTACAGCGCTTATAAGGCGGCAATTTTCTTTGCCGCGAAGCAAGGTGGTACCACGGTCGCTCCGTCCATGCGCATGGACAGGGCGGCTTTTTAATAACGCGGAAGGAGCAACACGGAATGAGCGAATTTAATATGGAAAAACAGTATAATCCCCAATCCATCGAGGCGGAAACCTATCAGCGATGGGAGGAGAGCGGCGCCTTTAAAGCCCATCGCGTGGCAGGCAAGAAGCCCTTTACCATTGTGATGCCGCCGCCCAATATCACCGGCCAGCTGCATATGGGCCATGCCATGGACTGCACGCTGCAGGATGCGCTGACCCGGTACCATCGCATGAAGGGTGATCCCACGCTGTGGCTTCCCGGCACGGACCATGCTTCCATCGCCACCGAAGTGAAGGTGGTGGAGAAGCTGGCGAAGGATGGCATCAAAAAGGCCGATATCGGCCGCGAGGAATTCCTCAAGCACGCCTGGGCCTGGAAGGCTGAGTACGGCGGGCGCATCAGCCGCCAGCTGCGCCGCATGGGTTCCAGCTGCGATTGGAGCCGTGAGCGCTTTACCATGGATGAGGGCTGCTCCAAAGCCGTGCGCGAGGTGTTTGTGCGCCTGTATGAAAAGGATATTATTTATCGGGGTAACCGCCTGGTTAATTGGTGTCCCTGCTGCAATACATCCCTTTCTGACGCGGAAGTGGAATATGAGGAGAAGGAGGGCAATTTCTGGCACCTGCTTTATCCCGTGAAGGAAACGGGGGAAATGCTGGAGCTGGCCACCACCCGTCCTGAAACCATGCTGGGCGATACCGCCGTGGCGATCAACGCCGCCGACCCGCGCTATGCGCATCTGCATGGCTGCAATGTGATCCTTCCCCTGATCAATAAAGAGATCCCCATTGTGTGCGATGAGCATGCCGACATGGAAAAGGGAACGGGCGTTGTGAAGATCACCCCGGCCCACGATCCCAATGACTTTGAGGTGGGGCAGCGCCATCACCTGCCCCAGGTGCGGGTATTCACCTTCGACGGTCACATGACGGGAAAAACCGAAGCCGAAACCGAAGAAAACGTGCTGGATTGCGGCAAGTATGCCGGTATGACCACCATGGAAGCGCGCAAGGCCATTGTGGCCGATCTGACCGACCTTGGCTTGCTCAAGTCCATCGAGCCCCTCAAGCATGAAGTGGGCACCTGCTATCGCTGCCATACTGTGGTAGAGCCTATGCTCAGCAAGCAGTGGTTCGTGCGGATGGAGCCCCTGGCCAAGCCTGCCATTGAGGCCGTGCGCAACGGTGAAACCAGGTTTGTTCCCGACCGTTTCAGCAAAATTTATTTCAACTGGATGGAGAATATCCGCGACTGGTGTATCAGCCGGCACCTGTGGTGGGGACACCGCATTCCCGCCTGGTATTGCGAAGACTGCGGCGAAACCATCGTATCCCGGGAGGATCCCAGCGTTTGCCCCAAGTGCGGCGGAAAGCATCTAACACAGGATGAAGATGTGCTGGATACCTGGTTCTCCTCCGCGCTTTGGCCCTTCTCCACCCTGGGCTGGCCGGATAATACAGAGGACCTGAAGTATTTCTATCCCACCAGTACGCTGGTGACCGGCTACGATATCATTTTCTTCTGGGTCGCCCGCATGATCTTCAGCGGCATTGAGAACATGGGAAAAACGCCCTTTGATACTGTGCTGATCCATGGCCTGGTGCGCGATGAACAGGGCAGAAAGATGAGCAAATCCCTGGGCAACGGCATTGATCCGCTGGAGGTAATTGACCAATACGGCGCCGACGCGCTGCGCTTCTCTCTGTGCATGGGCATCAGTCCCGGCAATGATACGCGCTATTCCACCGGCAAGCTGGAATCAGCCCGGAACTTTGCCAACAAGGTCTGGAACGCCAGCCGTTTCGTGCTGATGAACCTGGAAGGACAGGAAACGCTGGAGGGCAAACAGCTGGAGCTGGCCGACCAATGGATCCTGACCCGCTATCATGCGTGCGCGGCCGATGTTACCCGTCATTTTGATGAATGTGAATTCGGCATGGCGGCCCAGAAGATTTATGACTTTGCCTGGAGTGAATTCTGCGACTGGTATATTGAGCTGGCCAAGGGCGGCTTGCTGGGCGAGGACGCGGCTCGGAAGGCCACCGTTCGCGCGGTGCTGACCGAGGTGCTCAGCGGCCTGCTGCGCCTGCTGCATCCCTTCATGCCCTTCCTGACTGAAACGGTCTATAAGTTCCTGCCCGGCTGCGCTGACGCCAGCTGCATGCTGTCCGCGTGGCCTATGGCCGAGGATATTCCCGAATTCCCGGCGGAAGAAGCCCGCATGGAGGGCATTATGGAGATCATTCGCGCCGTTCGTAACCTGCGCGCCGAGATGAACGTGCAGGCCGGACACAAAGCGCGCTTGATGGTGAAGCCGGCTGAAGGCTGGGCCGAGGCGATTCAAGGGGCGGAGGTGTTCTTTAAACGCATGGCAAACGCTTCCGAACTTGATTTGCTGGCGCAGGATGCAATCATTGAAGAAAAAACTGTCGGCGCTGTGGCCAACGCCGGTGAAATTCTCATTCCCTTGGGAGACCTGGTGGATATTGACAAGGAAATTGCCCGCCTGAACAAGGAACGGGATAACCTGAACAAGGAAATCACCCGGGCTGAGGGCAAGCTGAGCAATCCCGGCTTTGTGAACAAAGCGCCTGAAGCGCTGGTTAACCAGGAAAGGGAGAAGCTGGAGGCCAACCGTAAAATGCTGACGGCGCTGGAAGCGCGGATTGAGGATCTGAAAAAATAATGGAATTCAAGCACGAACCTGTACTTCTCAAGGAAGTATTGGAATGGCTCAATCCGTCGCCCGGCGGGATATTTGCCGACGGTACGCTGGGCGGCGGCGGCCACAGCGAGCGGATCCTGCAAAAAATTGGCGATACCGGCACGCTGTACGGAATTGACCGGGATGAAGACGCCTTGCGGGCGGCTGTAAGCCGCCTGCAGGGCTTTCCCGCGTTTCATGCCATCCATGGCAATTTCCATGATATCAAGGCCCTGATCCCGGAAGCGTCCAAGCTGGATGGCGGTCTTTTGGACCTGGGCGTATCCTCTTACCAGCTGGATACGCCGGAACGCGGCTTTTCCTATCACGAGGACGCGCCGCTGGATATGCGCATGGACCGCTCTGCCGGTTTGACAGCGGCGGATTGGCTGAACAGTGTGCCCGAAAAGGAAATAACCAACGCACTGTATGACTACGGCGATGAAAAATGGGCGGCCAGGATCGCCAAGATGATTGTGGAGCGCAGAAACAAGCAGCCGTTGGTTTCCACCATGGATTTGGTGGCCTGCGTAGACGCCGCTATTCCCAAGGCGGTGCGCCGAAAGGAGGACGGTCATCCTGCCCGCCGCACCTTCCAGGCCGTGCGAATCGCGGTGAATGATGAAATCGCGCCCTTGGAGCAGGCTTTGAAGGATTGGATGGATTGCATTCGTCCGGGCGGGCGCCTGTGTGTGATCACTTTCCATTCCATTGAAGACCGAATTGTGAAGCACGCGTTCCGTCGAATGCAGAATCCCTGCGTTTGCCCGCCGCAGGCGCCCATCTGTATCTGCGGCAAAAAGCCTGTGGCCAAGGTCATGGGCGGCGGTGCCATTCATCCCGCGAAGGAAGAGCTGGCTTTTAACTCCCGGTCACACAGCGCAACGCTGCGGGTGGCGCAAAAGCTGTAAGGAGTCAATATGCTGTATGTAGTCGCAACACCCATCGGAAATCTGGGGGATATGAGCCCGCGCGCTGTGGAAACGCTTAAAAAGGTGCATTTGATCGCTGCCGAGGATACGCGGATGACCATGAAGCTGACCCAGCATTTCCAGATTGATACGCCGCTGACCAGCTGTCACCGGCATAATGAATTTGGCAAAGCGGAGCAGATCGTGCGCCGGATGTGTGAAGAGCGCATTGATGTAGCGCTGGTGACCGACGCGGGCACCCCGGCCATTTCCGATCCGGGCACACATTTGGTGCGTCTGGCTGCGGAGGCCGGAATCACGGTGGTTGCCGTTCCGGGACCCACGGCAATGGCTTCTGCCATGTCTGTTTCCGGAATTGACGTACCAGAGTTTACCTTTTTGGGATTCCTTCCACGAGAAAAAAAGGAGCTTCGCGAAAAACTGACCGATGCGGCCAATCGCTTGCAAGCGGCGATCGTGCATGAGTCGCCTTATCGGGTACTGGACCTGATGCAGACCGTTGCCGAAAATTTGCCCCAAACCTATGTCAGCGTCAGCTGTGACTTAACAAAGCTGCATGAATTGACGCTGCGCGGCAATGTATGCGAAGTTTATGAAAAAATGCGGTTGAACGAGAAAACCGAAAAAGGTGAATACTGCATCGTAATGGATTTCCGGCAGGTGCCGAAGCGTGAAGAGGAACCCGCCGCCGAGGTAAGTTTGGAAGCGCAGCTGGTGGATGTGATGCTTTCCCGGAACGCCACCATGCGCGAAGCTTCCCAGGCGTTAGTCAACGACGGTCACAAGAAGAACGCTGTCTATGCGGCCTCGCTGCGGCTTAAAAGGCTTTTTGGGGAGGATTAGAAGGGCGTTCTTTGACAGAACAGTCAATCGATGGTATAATGCCCCTGTCGATACCGGAAACGGATCGAACAATGAATCTATTTCAAAAAAGTCAGGTATCCATCGGAACCTGAACGGAGGAGAAAAATGAAAATCAATGATCGCCGCGGAAAAGTTGTGAAACTTACCCTGCTTGCCATGCTGGCAGCCATTCTGGTGGTGCTGGGATTGGTCAATATCCCGCAGCCCGCCGGCCTTTCCATCACCTTCAACATGATCCCGGTTGCCATTGCGGCCATCGCCATGGGGATGCCCGGCGGGGCCATCATCGGCGGTGCCTTTGGCCTGATCAGCTTTTTGCAGTGCTTTGGGCTGATTGGTTTCAGCGCCATGGGTGCTGCTTTGGTCAGCGTAAGCCCCGTGCTCATGTTCATCCAGCGCTTTTGTTCCCGGGTCCTGGTGGGCATCCTGGCAGCCCTTGTGTTTCGCGCTTTGGACAGAAGGGGCGTTAAAACCCAGGTAAGCTGTACTGTGACCGGTTTTGCCGCGGCATTTTTTAATACCCTTTTCTTCATGACGCTGCTCGTTCTGCTCTTCGGGCATACCGAATATATGCGAAATTTGATGGCTGGGCGCGGCGTGCTGGCGTTTATCATTGCCTCCGTGGGCATCAATGCCGTGGTGGAAATGATCGTTGCCGCTGTTGTGACCGGCGCCGTGGGAACGGCTTTGAAGAAATCACATCTGATTTAAGGAGATAAGCCATGATATTCACCATGGATGTGGGCAATACCAATATCAAAATGGGTCTTTTCAATGGGAAAGAGCTGATCAAATATTGGCGCCTGTCCACCAACCGTACCAATACCAGCGATGAATACGGCATCCTGGTGACCAGCCTGTTTCATACCGACGGCCTCAGCCGTAACCAGGTAAACGGCATCATGATATCCAGCGTTGTTCCCACGGTAAATTTTACCATTGAGCATATGTGCAACGATTATTTTGGGATCACGCCCCTGTTTGTGATGCCCGGCATCAAGACCGGCTTGAATATCCAGTACGATAATCCCCAGGCATTGGGCAGCGACCGCATCTGCAACGCGGTGGCGGCCCATGCCTATTACGGCGCGCCCTGCATTTATATTGACTTTGGCACGGCAACTACCTTTGGCGTGGTGAATGAGAAGGGCAATTTTGTGGGAGGATGCATCTGCCCCGGAATCAAAATTGCCAGCGAAGCCCTGGTTCATGGCACCTCCAAGCTGCCTAATTTTGAACTGGTATGGCCTGAAACGGTTATTGGCCGCAATACGATTTCCAACCTGCAGTCCGGCATGCTTTATGGCTTTGTTGGTCAGGTGGAATACCTGATCAAACGCATGAAGCAGGAGCTGAAGCGCGATGATACCGTGGTTGTGGCCACCGGGGGCATGGCCCGCATGATTGCCGAGCAGACGCAAGCCATTGATTATATTGATGGCTTGCTTACGCTGAAGGGCTTGCGCTTGATTTATGAAAGGAACGCTGAAAACTGAGAGAAAGGGGCTGTCATATTG
>JAFUGB010000294.1 GCA_017469605.1 Clostridia bacterium | reverse complement strand
TTCAGAGGCATCGGCGGTGTCGACAACGATGAACTTGGTGGCCTGCGCAAGGAGCTTGCCCTGAGCGCCGGCATCCACGGGCATATGCATGATGGAGTATTCCTGTCCTTCGACGGCGAAGGGAGCCAGGTTCGGCCATGCCCAGGTGCCGTTGATCCAGAAGGCAGCCTCGCCCTCGGCCAGGTAGGAAGCGTTCAGGTCATAGTCGGCAGAGAGGGGATCCTGCTTGTTGATGTTGTATTCCATGTACAGATCGAACATATCCATGCAGGCGTTGAAGACGGGATCGTCGATGAACTTGGCTTCGCCCGCGCGCACCTTCTCGATGAAGGCCTCAGCGCCGGCGATGGTGCCGTCCTGGATGCCGTAGAAGTACTGGGTGAAGTGAGAACCGATGGACCAGTCTTCCTTGTTGATGATCACGGGGTTCTCCATGCCGCCCGCGCGCAGCTGCTGCAGCAGGGCTTCAAAGTCAGCCTTGGTCTGATACTTCAGGGGATCAAAGGCTTCGCCGGTGATCTTTTCGATGGCGGTCTTGTTGACCAGGTTGGCCTTGGCTTCGATGGTCAGGGGCATGCCGTAGAGCACGTCGTTGATGACGGCGCCCATTTCTTTGCCGCCCACTTCGGCCCAGGGCTGATCGCCCAGGTCGCAGATCTTGCCTTCGCGGGCCAGGTCCTTCACGTTGGCGATATCCACGATGGAAATGGTGGGAGCGTCGCCGGCGTTATAGCGCTTGGCAAGCTCGTCGCCGGGGGAACTGGTTTCGGTGACTTCAATTTTAACGTTGTAAGCGGCGCCGAAGACGTCAGCAGCGGCCTGCAGAGCGGCGGTGATCTCGGGCTTGGAGTTCATCAGCGTGATGTATACCAGATCAGCGAAGGGTTCGCCAACCTGCTCTGCCAAACCGGGCGCGCAGAGGACGGTAAGGATCATGATGGAAGCAAGTACGAGGGAAAGCAGTTTCGTTTTCATGAGATACTCCTTTCAGATATAAAGATATGAGATTCTGATGCTCTTTGCTTGAGCTTCTATGCTAATATATCATAACCGCATGTCCATTTCAAGTCCTTTTTTTCCGAATGAGACAAATTTGGCGTTTTCGCTTGCGAGGGGGCGGAACGGACGCCGCGATAAGCAGTTGCCAAATTTCATGGAATCTGCTATAATAATCTGTACATCATAAAGGAGGTGCGTTCCATGGCCAGCAAGAAAGACAATCTGCCCACCAACGTGGATTTCGATCTGGAAAACGGCGGCACCATAAAATATGCAAATGAAGTGATTGCCATCATCGCAGGCGTGGCTGCCAGCGAAGTGGACGGCATTGCCGGTATGTGCACCAGCGGCGGCATTTCGGATATTATCGGCCGCAACCGCAATATCACCCGCGGCGTAAAGGTGGAGATCGGCGGTGAAGAAGCCAGCGTGGAGCTGTACATCGTTGTGGAGTACGGCTCGCCCATCCAGAAGGTGGCTTCTGAAGTGCAGGAAAATGTGCGCAAGGCCATTGAAACCATGACTGGCCTGCATGTGGTCAATGTGGATGTGCATGTGCAGGGCGTTAGCTTTGAGCGTGAAAAGAAGGCGCTGCAGAGCGGCCTGGAATCGGCTCATCTGACCAGCGAGGAAAACGCGCGCATTCAGGATGAGGCGCGGCAGGCCCTGCGCGAGGAGGAGGCCGCGGCGAAAGAGGAGCCGGCGAAGGACGGAGAGGCAGAAGCTGACCCGCGGCAGGAGCCGGCTGAAGAAGCTGATACCGGAGAGGATACGGAGGGATAAGGCCGAGTTCCATTGGGAAAAGGCTTTGTTTTTCTTTGCTTTCTGAAGGAGGCATAATGAATGAAAATGAAATTGTTGGACCGGCTGATCCTGCGCTTTGGTGCGCTGCTCACGCTGGTTACGGGCGGCATTTCGCTGGCCGCCGGCATTCTGCTTACCGGACATGAACTGGGGGAGGGCGTGGTCATGCGCTCGCTGCCTACGGCGCTGATTGCCGCCGGCACGGTCTCTGTGATCATCAGCGTGCTTGTTTTCCTGGTGGCCCGCCGCTATGCCGCCCGACGCAAGGCGTTTATTACTCAGCCCAATGAAATGGGCGAACTGCGCATCGCGGTTTCGGCCATTGAAAACCTGATCCTGAAATGCGTGGAGACCCACAAAGAGGTCAAGGTGCAGGAGATGAACGTCAGCAATCACCGCGGCGCCATTGATGTGGATCTGCGGGTGTCTATGAACAGCAACGTCTCCATTCCTCACGCGGTGGAACAGCTGCAATCCCAGATCAAGCGCTATCTGGCGGCGTCCTCCGGCATTGAGGTGCGCAATATCACCGTGTCTGTGGACAGGACGCCCGTTTCGGAGGAAGCGCTGCCCCAGGAACCGCTGACGGAGCCTGAAAAAATCGAAAGCCGTCCGGAGGAAAAGGAAAAGATCCCCATGCACCAGCGTATCTTTGGACGGGATCCTGAAAAGTCCGAAGCGGAGCAGATGGCCGAGGCTGAAATGATCCCGCCGCCCGACGAAACGGGGGAGGGCGAAGCGCAGCAAGCCGCCGCCGAATCCGCGGCCGAAGCCCCGGCGGAGGAAGAATCCGTACGGGAGTCCATGGCGGAAGCGGAAGAAACGGAGGATCAAAATGCGTAAGCTGTCTGACGATATCAAGCGGGTGCTGACGCCCGGTTCGGCGCTCTGCTCGCTGATATACGCGCTGGTTGGCGTGGTGATCGCCGTGCTGCTGCTCACCATCGGCTTCTGGAAAACGCTGTTCATCTTCGCTTTCGCGGCCGCGGGGGCGCTGCTGGGCGGTATCGGCAATAAGCAGGAGGCCGTGCGTGAAGCGGTCAACCGCCATTTTCCCGCCCGGGACGTACCCATCAAGGACAGCGGGCTGGAGAAAAACGAAATTGCCGAAATGGCGGAGAAAATTGTAAAGACCGAAACGGCGGAAGCGCCGGAAAACACACAGGAATAACGGGGGAGGGCATGTATGGCGCGTTCAACCGCACGGGCTGCAGCGATGCAGTTGGTATATGAAAAACTGATGGGCGGCAGCGGGGAGGACACGCTGGACGCGCTGATTGCTTTTACGCCGGAAGGCGACGATCAGGCCTATATTGACCGTGTGCTGGACGGTGTGGGCGCTCATACCCGGGAGATCGATGATCTGATTGCGCGCTACAGCCCTTCCCGCGAAATCGATCGTATTGCGCGGGTTGATCTCTGCATCCTGCGGGTAGCGCTGTATGAAATGCGCTATGATCAGGATACGCCGGAATCGGTGGTGATCAATGAAGCGGTGGAATTGGCCAAACGCTTCAGCGAACCCAGCAGCGCGCGTTTTATCAATGGCGTGCTGGGCGCCGTGTTCCGGGATGAAAACGGGGCGGATACAGCGCCATGACCGTGCTGGGAATCGATACCAGCTGCTATACCACTTCGGTGGCGGCAGCCGGGGAAAACGGCGTGATCTGCTCCCATCGCAGACTGCTGCCCGTACAGCAGGGCGCACGCGGCCTTCGCCAAAGCGAGGCCGTTTTTGCGCATATAAGGCAGATTCCCGATCTGTTTGACAACGCCATGGAATCGCTGGCCGGACAGCCGCTGGATGCCATATGCGTATCCGCGAAGCCCCGGGACGATGCCGATTCATACATGCCGGTGTTCCAGGCGGGGCTGGCCTTCGCCCGGGTGACGGCGGCGGCCCTGCGCGTGCCGCTGCTGGAAACCACCCATCAGCGCGGCCATGTGCGCGCGGCGCTGCAGGACAGCGGCCTGGAAGCCGACCGGTATTTGGCCCTGCACCTGTCCGGCGGCACCACGGAGGTGCTGCTGATGGCGGGAAGCGATTTGTCGCTGCTCGGCGGCACCCGGGACCTGCACGCCGGTCAGCTCATCGACCGGGTGGGCGTAGCCATGGGGCTGCCCTTTCCGGCAGGACCCTATCTGGAAAAACTGGCCATGGCGGGAAAGGCAAAATCGCTCCTGCCCGTCAGCATGGAGGGCGGCAATTGCCATTTTTCCGGAGCGGAAGCCCGGGTGATGGATTGGATCAGGCAGGAGCGCATGCCCCAGGTCGATATGGCGGCCGAGGTGTTCAGCCTGACGGCGCGCACCGTGCTGCGCCTGCTGGCAGCGGCCAGGGAGCGGACGGGTGTATCGGATGCCCTGCTCACCGGGGGCGTGATGTCATCTCAGCTGCTGCGAGATCTGGTTCTCCAGATCAATCAGAAACGCCGCCTGGGCCTGCGCCTGTACTTTGGTCAGCGCCAGTTTGCCGGGGACAATGCCGCCGGCGTGGCGCTGATCGGCTATGATCGCATGACGGAGGGAAAAACATGAAGGCCCAAATGATCAGCGGAAAGGATTATGCCGCCGAATTGGCGGGGCAGCAGGCTGCCCGGGCAGATACCCTGCGGCTGCTGGGGATCAAGCCCTGCCTGGCTGTGATCATGGTGGGGGAGGATCCCGCCAGTGCCACCTATGTGCGCAACAAGGAACGGGCCTGCCAGAAGGTGGGCATTGATTCCCGTCCGGTGTTTCTGCCGGAGGATACCACCCAGGAAACGCTGCATGTCGAAATAGACCGGCTTAACGCCGATCCCGCCGTGCACGGCATCCTGGTGCAATTGCCCCTGCCCGCGCATCTGAACGAGGCAGCGGCGCTGATGCGGGTCAACGCCGCCAAGGATGTGGACGGCTTTCATGCCCTTAACGCCGGTTTCCTGCTGCGGGGAGCGCCGGCCGTGACGCCCTGCACGCCCAAGGGCAT
Source organism: Clostridia bacterium (assembly GCA_017469605.1). GTDB lineage: Bacteria > Bacillota > Clostridia > Christensenellales > Aristaeellaceae > SFMI01. Next base: position 1,433 of record JAFUGB010000294.1, on the reverse strand, counting down.
TCTGTATATGCTCAAGAAGGCCCGGGTCCCCCTGGACGGCGCCCACGCTGTGGTGCTGGGCCGCAGCAATATTGTGGGGAAGCCCGCGGCATTATTGCTCCTTCAGGAGAACTGCACAGTATCGCTGTGCCATTCCCATACCCGCAATTTGGCCGATATCACCCGCCAGGCCGATATCCTGATAGTTGCCATCGGCAAGCCCCGGTTTGTGACCGCCCAAATGGTCAAGCCCGGCGCCGCGGTGATCGACGTGGGTATCAATCGGGTGGATGGCAAGCTCTGCGGCGATGTGGATTTTGATTCTGTGAGCGATGTGGCGGGTTGGATTACGCCCGTTCCGGGCGGCGTGGGCCCCATGACGGTGGCCATGCTGATGGAAAACACACTGGAGGCAGCATGCAGGGCGTAACGCTGACCGTATCGCAGCTGAATGACTATGTGCGCCGCTCGCTGGCCAGCGATCCCCTCCTGCAGCGCATTAACCTGCGGGGGGAAATCAGCAATTTTAAAATGTATTCCTCGGGCCACTGGTACTTTACGCTGAAGGATGAGCAGAGCCGCATCGACTGCGCCCTGTTCCGCCAATACACCTTCGGCATTCGTTTCAGGCCCCAGGACGGCATGAAGGTGCTGGTATCGGGAACGGCCGGGCTGTACGTGCAGGGCGGAAAGTATCAGTTTTACGCCGACGGCATGGAACAGGATGGGCTGGGCGAACTGTACCGGCGCTATCTGGAGCTGAAGGACAGGCTGACGGCGGAGGGGCTGTTTGACGCCTCCCGCAAGCGCCCGCTGCCATTGCTGCCCCGTAAGGTGGGCATCGTTACGTCTGTTTCCGGGGCGGTGCTGCACGATATCCGTACGGTGGCGGGCAGGCGTTTCCCCGGCATTCCGCTGGTATTGCGGCCGGCTCAGGTGCAGGGCGACGGCGCCGCGCGGGATATTGCCGCCGGGATCGCCCAGGTGGCCCGGGTGCCGGGCGTGGATGTGATCATCGTGGGCCGCGGCGGCGGCTCCATGGAGGATCTCTGGGCTTTTAATGAAGAGATTGTCGTGCGTGCTGTGGCGGCCTGTCCGGTGCCGGTGATTTCGGCTGTGGGACATGAGACCGATACCACGCTGTGCGATTACGCCGCCGATATGCGTGCGCCAACACCCTCTGCCGCGGCCGAACTGGCCGTGCCGGAGCGGGAGGCGCTGCTGCAAACGGTGGAGGAGCTGCGCTTGCGGGGGCTGCGGGCGGCCAAGGCAAAAGCACTGCATTGCGTCCAGAACCTGCGGGCTGTCCAGATGCGGCTGCTGGCATGCCAGCCATTGCATCATGTGCGGCAGATGTGGCAGCAGGCTGCTTTTCTTCGCCAGCGCATGGAAGCGGCCCAGCGCAAAAGGCTGGAGCTGCTGGGCCAACAGGTGGAATCATTGGCCGGGAAACT
>JAFUGB010000293.1 GCA_017469605.1 Clostridia bacterium | reverse complement strand
CCGGCGCGGCCAGTAAAACAGCTTCTCCGCCCCGTCGGGCAGCGTAACGGCGTAAATGCCCTGGCTGTCCGGGGGCAGCTGGGCCGCCCCCTCCTGCTCAAGCCCTGTGGCACGGCTCACGGGGCCAAAGATTTTGCCGCCGCTGCGCAGGTAGCAAAGCGGCGTAGCCGCGCGGCTGATTTTTTCCTTATCGCCGCTCTCGGCGCTGATCACCTCATAAAATAAATGCTGCGGCACAGCCTGCACGGCGTCGGAATATACGATATACTGGTTGTTTTCGCCGCGCTGAGGCGCATAGTTTTTATTGGTGCGGATCTTAATGGCGTCCGCGGGCAAATTACAAAGATCGATCACGCACAGCATGCCCATCTCGCGCATGCGCTCTTTGAAGGTATGCTGTTCGTTTTTATCGGGCACCACCCGCAGGTAGCCTTCATCGGGCAGCGCGTCTATATCGGCCTGGGACAAAGCGCCATCCTCGGTCAGCAGCGGACGCACCCGGAAATAAGCCCGCTGGATGTTATCCTCTTCCATAAAAGATAAAACGATGCGGCCTGAAAAATCCATAAAAAATAAATTTCCCCCTCTCCATAAATATCTCAATTTATTGCTTTCGCATGTTTATATTCTACCGTTTTTTGCCCTTTCCGTCAAGGGTTGCGGGCAAATTAGCAAAAATAGATTGCGTATTGGGTCAAAGAATCCAAACGGGAAATATTGTTGATTGCGCGCCGGCAGGAAAAACAAAGATCATGTCGTATTATTTTAAGATACGCTTCTTTTTGCATTGCTGAATGTGGAGGGTTTTTGCTGAATGAACATGGCGAAGCTGCGGGAAAAGCTGGGTCCGGAAGAGTTTGACGCCGCCCGGGCCACCTATCGCAGGGGCGGCGTAAGGGAGATCCAGCGCACGCCGGATTACCTGGTATACTCGGTGGACGGCCTGCACCAGTACGTCCGGCTGTATGCCGACGGCCGGGGAAAATGCGGCTGTGAAAAAGCGCCCCTGTGCCGCCATATGGGCGCGGCGCTGATCGCGGCCAGCGAATCCGGCGCGCTGCGCGCCATGCAGGAGCTCAGGGCCCGGGAGCGGGCAGGCTCGCTGATGGCCGCCATGGAAGGCGCGCTGCCCGAATCGGTGATCCTGCGGCTGGAGCCCGATATTCGCGTGAACGGCACAGACATGCAGCTGGGCCTGCGCATCGGGCAGGACAGGCTGTACGTGGTCCGCTCCATCCCCGATTTCCTGGCGGCCATGCGCAATGGGGACAGCGTTTCATTTGGCAAGGGCTTTACCTATTTTCCCTCCTGGATGCGCTTTGACCAGGCCGGCACCCGGCTGATTGGCCTGTTGGAGCAGCACTGCGCCTCGCTGCAAAGCGCCGAAATACGCATCGGCGTACAGGAAGCGCGGCTGCTTTCGCTGCCCGCGCCCATCGCCATGCAGGTTTGGGATACGCTGCGCGCCATGCGTTACCACCTGCAGACCGAGGACGAAACCATCGATCAGTCCGGCGTTTCAGAGGACCCGCTGCCTTTGAGCTTTACCCTAAGCGACCGGGCACGGGCCGGCTCGGGCATCCACAGGCTGTGCGTGACCGCCGCCTTTGACGCCGAGATCCGCCCGCTGACTGCCGATTGGTCCTATGCCGCGGTGGATGGGGTGGTGACTTATGTATCCCGCCAGCAGCGGGCGGCGGCCAGGATCTGCGCCATGGAGCGCACCGACGGGCGAACGCTGTTCATATTTGATCCCGGCCAGACCCAGAAGGTCATGAGCGAGCTGACGCTTTGGCTGGCCCGGGTGGGCGATCTGCGTTTTTCACCCGAGCTGGAAAGCCAGCTGATCCGCGCTCCCTTCCATGCCCGCATCTACCTGGACCGGGAGGGCCGGGATGTGACCGCCCATACCGATTTTGTATACGGCAGCCGGGTCATTGACCCCTTTCTGCCGGTGGAATACGACGATCACCAGTTATTGCTGCGCGACGCCCAGAAGGAGCAGGAAATCACCGATCTGCTGGCTGGAGCGGGCTTCCGCGTATCCAAGGGCCACGTTTATCTGAGCGGGGCGGAAGACATATACCGTTTTGTCACAGAAGGCGCGGGCGAGCTGGCCCGGCATGCCGAGGTGTTTTTCAGCAAGGAATTCCGCAAGTTTACCCCGCGCAAGCCCCAGTTCAGCGGCATACTGCGGGGAGCGGGCGGTAAATTGCAGCTGGAAATCAGCGACGGCGAGGAGAACATTGACGAATTGCTGCCGCTGATGCGCGCGCTGAGGGACCGGGCGGCTTATTTCCGCTTTAAGGACGGATCCTTTGTATCGTTGGAGGATACCCAGTCCTGGCAGCCCCTGGCCGAAGCCGTGACCGAAGCGGCTGAATACACCGATTCCCGCGACCTGGGCATGTACCGCGCCGCGTATTTTGACGCGCTGATCCAGCAGAGCGCGCTGCCGGTGAAGCTGGACCGAGAGGCGCGGCAGGCCGCCGATATGAACGTGCCCGAGCCCGAGCCGCCCATCGACTGCCTGCGCCCCTACCAGCAGCGCGGCTTTGCATGGCTCTGCGCGCTGCGCACGCTGCGCATGGGCGGCATCCTGGCGGATGATATGGGGCTGGGCAAGACCGTGCAGACCATTGCCGCGCTGCTGTACTTTGCCCGCACCGAAAAGGAAAAAATGCCCTCGGTGATCGTATCCCCCACATCGCTGACCTACAACTGGCTCAGCGAATTAAAACGGTTTGCCCCCGAGCTTTCCGTGATGCTGCTCAGCGGATCCCAGCAGGCCCGAGCCGACCAGATCAGCCAATTGGCCGAGGAAAACGCCCCCGATATCCTGGTGACCAGCTATCCGCTGATCCGGCGGGACGTGGGGCTGCTGAGCGGCATTCAGTTCCGCTTTGCCATTCTGGATGAGGCCCAGCAGATCAAAAACTCGGCCAGCGTGGGCGCCCATGCCGTAAAGCAGCTCACCGCCCAGACCCGCATTGCCCTGACCGGCACGCCCATGGAAAACCACGCGGGCGAGCTGTGGAGCATTTTTGACTTCATCCTGCCGGGGTATTTACCCCGGGCGGGGGCGTTCATGCGCCGGTATGGCGAAGGCGAAAACAGCGAGGAGCTGATGCGCCGCATCCGTCCCTTCCTGATGCGGCGGCTGAAAAAGGACGTGCTCACCGAGCTGCCCGACAAGCTTGAATTGACCATGATGGCCGAAATGACCGCCGAGCAGCGCAAGGTATACCAGGCGGGCTTGCTGCGCCGCCGGGATCATGTAAAGCAGTTGCTTTCCACCCGCGGGCTGACCCGCGGCCGGGCGGAGGTGCTTTCGGCCATCACGGAGCTTCGGCAGATCTGCTGTCATCCGGTGCTGTGCATACCCGAATATACCGGCGCCTCCGGCAAGCTGGAAATGCTGGTGGATATCCTGCTGCCCGCGCTGCAGAACGGCCGCCGGGCGCTGATATTCAGCCAGTTTACCCGCATGCTCCGGCTCATTGAAGCCCGGCTGCGGCAGGAGGGCATTGGATGCCTGTACCTGGACGGCGATACGCCCGCCGACGAGCGCGTGCGGCTGTGCGACAGCTTTAACGCCGGGGAAGGCAGCGTTTTCCTGCTGTCCCTCAAGGCGGGAGGCACAGGGCTGAACCTGACGGGCGCCGATATGGTGATCCATTACGATCCCTGGTGGAATCCCGCCGCCGAGGAACAGGCGGTGGACCGCGCCCACCGCATCGGCCAGACCCGCAAGGTGGAGGTGATCCGCCTGCTGGTGCACGATTCCATTGAAGAACAGGTCGTGGGCATGAGCCAGGCCAAACGCACGCTGTTTGACAAATTGATCACCCCGGGCGAAAGCATGCCCGCCCGGCTTACCGAAGAGGACCTGCTCCGGCTTTTTGACGGCGCCTGAGCGCTCCCTTCCGTTTGGGCCCTGCCCCTGATTCTTCTATTTGACGCGGGATACAGATTCGCGTATAATAGACAGCGTAAACGGAGGTATGTATGCCGATTCTTGATACCGCGGCAAAGCGGCGCACGCTGAGCCGATATCTGCTGGTGCTGGCCATCCTGGCGCTGCTGGTGCTCATCGCTTACCTGCTGGGGCTGCTCAGCGGACGGCGGGGCACCATCAGCGGCACCAAGCTTCGCTGCGTTGTCAGCCAGGATGTGACGCCCTTTGACGACCGCATCCTGTATTATGACAACAGCACGCTTTTCTGCCTGTCCACAAACGGCAGCGAGCTATGGAAGGCCAATGTGGGCGAAAACGCCAAGTTTTCGGCAGGCGAAAAGCAGGTGGTAGTCTGGTCCGGCAATCAGCTGATGCTGTTTGACCGCAACGGCCGCTCCACCTACAGCGACAGGCTGAGCGAGCCCATACAGTTTGCCCGGGCAGGCACCAAGTACCTGGCCGTGGTCATGGGCGACGGCGTATCCCCCACGCTGACTGTCAAGGACATGAACGGCGGCCAGATCGACAGCGAAACCAACAACTATACCGATCTGATGCTGCTGGACTGCGGCTTCTTCGGTGACGGCGAATATCTATGGACCACGGCGCTGGACGTATACGGCTCGGCGCCCGAAACCACCATGCATGTATACCGGGTGGGCGCCATGAACACCGGCAATATTTCGCTGGGCGAGCCCATCACCTACGCGGTGGTGTATTCGGGAAGCTACCTGAACGTGCTCAACACCCGGCAATTGCGGCTGTATGATTACCGCGGTACCGAAAGCGTCAATGACGCCACGCTGGTGTACGGCTGGAAGCTCATTGGCAGCACAGCCACCAATTCTTACCCTTACCTGCTGCTGGCTCCCGTACTGCAGACCGATACCGACGGCTCCTTTACCGAGCTGCGCCTGCTGCACGGCAAAAACGACGCGCGCTATTCACTGCCCGATTCCTGCGTAGGAGCGGCCATCCGCGGCAGGCGGCTGTATGCCTTTTCCAGCAACAGCCTGTATCGCGCCGATACCGGCGAGCAGCGTTTTTCGGCGCTCCGGCTGCCGGTGGACGGCACCGTGACCGATTACCTTGGCATTACCAGCAACGGCACCGCCCTGCTGGTATGCGGCACCGACGTGTGGGCGGTCTCCCTGCCCTGAAACAGTTATGAATATTATTGATATTTTCCTTCTGCTGATCATCGCCATCAGCATCGTATTTGCCATATACCGGGGCTTCCTGGCGTCGCTGCTGGGGACGCTTGCCTGCTTTCTTTCACTGGTATTCGCGCTGTCGGCCGGTCCCAGGCTGGTAAGCGTGCTGGAGCAAAACCAGGGCGTCACCGACCTTCTCACCACCTATACCGATGCCGATTCGCTGCTCGGGGACGCAACGCTGGCCCGGACCCCCATCATGATCATCAACGCCGACACCCTGGAGAACATCCTGAAGTCGCTTTCCCTGCCGCCTGTGATGCAGGACATACTGCGGCGGAATATCCAAACCTCGGCCTTCGCGGACCGGGACATGAGCACAGTAAGCCAGTACATATCGGCCACCATTGTATCGGTGCTGCTGGGCGCGGCCTGCTTCCTGCTGTGTTTTTTCGCCGGCTATCTGGCGCTGCATTTTCTGATCAACCTGGTAGATCACGTATTTTACTTTCCCGTTCTCCGGCATCTGAACGGACCGGCATCGGCGCTCAT
>JAFUGB010000292.1 GCA_017469605.1 Clostridia bacterium | reverse complement strand
TGTACGGCGTGCCCCACAATTATCCGGCGGGCGACACCATTGCCAACAACAAATTCAACGGCCAGTTCTGCGTGCATTTTGTCAACAGCCAGGTGCATAAAACCAAGAAGGTGGACAGCGCCCACCAGTCCGCCATTAAATACGCCTATAACTACGGCGAATCCATCCTGAAAAAGTACGGCTATACCTTCAAATAACGCAAAGCGCCCGTTCGCGGCATTCTTTAAAATTATTTTTCCAATTTATTTCGTTCTCTGCTTGACTTTGTAACAAATACGTAATACAATACAGGTGGAATATTCTGCGCCCGGGGCGCATTACGAGGTGGCATTATGAACAAATGCAAGCAATACCGGTTTTCCGTCGTTCAGCGCGGCCTGAGCGTTTTGTTTGCGCTGCTGCTTTCCCTGAGCCTGACGCCCGATGGGGCGCGGGCGGACGGGGCGGTGGGCTCCTACCTGACCCCCGCCAGCACCAGCGTGAACTATTACAGCTATAACGGCTCGTCACTGAGCAGCCTGGGCCTGCTCAATTCGTCCACCGGCTACCTGGTAACCGGCAGCCAGACCATCAGCGGCGTGGAATTCTATCAGATCACCGTAAACGGCATCAGCGCTTACGTGAAGGCCAGCAATATGCAGTTGGCCGCCGCCCAGGACACGGGCGCGGTGACCGTCAGCGATCCCGTGCCGGCCACCGCGGCTTCCACCGCCGCCGCGACTGCCTCCAGCGAGGCCATCGGCACGCTGATCATTACCCCCAAGGGCACCACCAATATGCGCGCCGATGCCCATATGCTCAGCGGCAACATCATCGCCAAGCTCAACCAAAACACCGTCCTGCCCTTCTATGCCACCGTGGTTCCGCCCAGCGGCAACCATGTATGGTATTACTGCTATGATTCCGCTTCCGGCCAGTACGGCTATGTGGTGGACGACTGCGTTCAGGTACTGACGCTGAACAGCGGCGCCACCATCGCCCAGCTGCCCGACCGCAGCTCGCTGGCCGGCGCGCCCACCGCCGATCCCCTGTATTCCAACAGCACCGCCGTGGGCTATATCCGCATTACGCCCAACGGCAAAACCAACATCCGCAAAACCACCAAGACCGATGTGAAAAACGTGGTGGCCCAGGCCGAGCAGAACGATATTCTGCCCTATTACGCCGTCAGCGTGGTGGACGGCGCCACCTGGTACTACGTGTATTACCAGCCCACGGCGTCCTTCGGCTATGTGCTGGGCTCCTGTGCCGAAATCACCGCCAGCAGCGCGGTGACCACGGTGGCCACCGTGGCTCCCGGCGCCACCGCCATCCCCGTCACCTTTACCAACCAGGCCCAGGGCACCATTCAGTTCATTGCCGGCGGCGTCAACATGCGCAAATCCCCCACCACGGCCGCCAAGGTGCTGGACCGGTTTGAAAAGAATGAAACCACCCCCTATTACAGCGCGGTGACCGGAGGCGGCACCACCTGGTACCAGGTGACCAAAAACGGCGAAACCGGCTATGTAATGAGCGACTTCTGCCAGATCATCGCCGGCAACGCCGGGGTTGGCCAGGCTGCCACGCAGACAGCCACCACCGCGGCCGGCTATGTGATGACCACCACCGACAAGGTTTATGTGCGCAAAAAGGCCAGCACCACCGCCGGCACCTACGGCCAGATCGCCTCTGCGGGCACCGTGCTGCCCCTGGCGGGCAGCGCCGTGGTCAGCGGCTCGGTCACCTGGTATCCCGTGTCCTATAACGGCAATACCGGCTATGTGCACGGCAGCTACGCTTCGGTGCTCAACAGCGACCAGGCGTCCGCCTACCAGAACGGCCAACCCCTGCCCACCGCCACCCCCGGCCCCACCGCCGCACCCGTGCCGGTGAACTACATCCAAACCACCGCCGATAAGGTGTGGATCCGCAAATCCCCCTCCACCGCCGCCAGCACCAAGGGACAGGCCCTGCTGGGCGCTGTATTCCACTTTACCGGCACCACCAAGTCCGGCGGCGCGGAATGGTACAAGATCGATTACGCGGGAGAAACCTGCTACATCATGGCCAAGTATTGCCGCGTGATGACCAATGTGGAATACGCCGCCTACCAGGGCACCACGGCCGCCGACTCTTCTGCGGGCACGGCCGCCGCCGTTGCCGGCGACCAGAGCAACATGGCCGTTACCACCATGGATAAGGTCATCGTGCGCGCCGAGGGCCGCTCCGGCGGCAAGCAGCTGGCGCTGCTCTACCGCGCGGGGCAGATGTGCACCCTGCTGGGCACCACCAACGTGGCCAACAACTACACCTGGTATAACGTCAGCGTAAACGGCATTACGGGCTGGATCCGCGGCGACCTGCTGCGCATCCTGACCACCGCCGAGGCGCAGGCCTATGCCACCGCCCAGTCCACCGGCAGCACGGGCACCGGCACCACCGCCAGCAGCGGAAGCAGCGTGAACGGCATTACGCTTTACAGGCCCGAGCTTATCGACTGGTACACTGGCGGCATCCAGGATATCTTCTATAAGGGCTGTGTCGCCATCCTCACCGACGTAAAAACGGGCATCAGTTTCCAAATCAGGCGTTGGTCTGGCGGCGTACATGCCGACGTGGAGCCCCTCACCGCCGCCGATACCGCGGCCATGTGCCGGGTATACGGCGTCTCCAAGGCCCAGGATATCAGCGATAAAAACCTGTACCAGCGCCGTCCTGTGCTGATCACCATCGGCACCCACAGCTACGCGGCCTCCATTTACGGCGTACCGCATAACTATCCCCAGGGCGATACCATTCCCGACAACAACTTCAACGGCCAGTTCTGCGTGCACTTTGTCAACAGCCGCGTGCATGCCAGCAACAAGGTGGACAAGGATCACCAGAATGCCATCATGTACGCCTATGAGAACGCTGCGCGCCTGCTGGGCATCAACTGATTCATGAAACAGAACAATGTACTGATCATCGGCGGCGGGGCATCTGGCCTCGCCGCCGCCATCGTTGCGGGGCGCGCCGGCGCCCGGGTCACGCTGCTTGAGCGCAGCGACCGGGTAGGAAAAAAGCTGCTGGCCACCGGCAACGGCCGGTGCAACCTGGCCAATACGGGGGCGCCGGTATATTTTGGCGACGCCGCCTTCGCCCGTGCCGTGCTGGCCCATATGCCCGTCAGTCAGGTGCTGCGGTTTTTCGAGGGCATCGGCCTGCCCACCCGGCCCGACGCCAGCGGCCGCGTATACCCTGCCTGCAACCAGGCGGCCGCCGTGTTGGATGTGCTCCGCGCCCAATTGGACGCCCTGGGCACGCGCGTTGTCACCCAGGGGGAAGCCCGGTCCCTCCGCCCCGAAAACGGCGGCTGGCGCGTATCCTCCTCCCGGGGGGATTTTCAGGCCGACCAGGTCATCGTATGCTGCGGCGGGCTGGCCGCCCCAAAGCTGGGCGCGGCTGATGCCTATCCCCTGCTCACCGATCTGGGCTGCAAGCTTTTGCCGCCCGCCCCTGCGCTGTCCCCCCTGGAAACCGAAAAGGCGCCGCTGAAGGGGCTTTCGGGGCTGCGGCTGCCCGCCGTGCTCACCCTGTGTGGAGACGGCGCGCCCGCGGCCTGCGCCCAGGGTGAGGTTTTATTTGCCGATTACGGCGTCAGCGGCGTATGCGCCATGCAGCTGGCCCGGGATGCCTGCCATTTGCTCCGGGCAGGCAAAAAGCCTGTGCTTTACATTGATTTTTCCCCCGCGCTGGGGCTTGGCAGCTATGTGATGGGACGTCAGTCCCCCGCCGTCCCCGGAGAAAACAGGGCCACACTGAAGCGCTGGCTGGATCTCCGCCGCCAAACGCTGCCCGGCGATCCGCTGCTGGGCGCATTGCCCAGGCTTTTGCGGGAAAAACTGCAAAAAACGCCCCCTGCCGAATTGCCTGGGCTGCTGTGCGCCTATCCGTTGGCCGTCACCGGCGTGCGCGGCTTTGACCAGGCCCAGGTGACCCAGGGCGGCATTGACACCGCCTGCTTTGATCCCGCCACCATGGCGCACCGGCGCCTGTCCGGCCTGCACGCCTGCGGCGAAATACTCAACGTGGACGGCGACTGCGGCGGGTTCAACCTGCAGTTTGCCTTTGCCACCGGCCTGCTTGCCGGCGGCCATGCCGCCCGGGCCGGACATCAATAAAATAGGAGCAATGTATGTCCCATCGCAAAGTCCTGCGCATTGCACTGCTTGCCGCCGCCTTTTTGATGATGGCGCTGATCTTTTATTTTTCCGCCCAGAACGACGTGCAGTCCGGCAAAACCAGCGGCGAAGTGACCGAATTCGTGCTCAACACCGTGGTACCCGAATACAAAAAAATGGCCGGCGCAAAACGGCAGTCCTACCGGAAAACCGCTGAGCTGATCATTCGCAAGCTGGCGCATTTTTCCGAATACGCGGTGCTGAGCGCCCTGCTGACCGGGTATTTTTACCTGCGCAGGCGGGACGACCGCCTGCTGACCGCGCTGCCCATGGGCTGGGGGCTGGCCTCGCTGTACGCCTGCACCGATGAATTTCACCAGATGTTCGTATCGGGGCGTGGGCCATCCCCCACGGACGTGGGTATTGACAGCGGAGGCGCCCTCCTTGGCGCCGCGCTGGTCATTGCCGTGATTGCGCTGCGCCACCGCCGCCTTATTTGAACATCCGAACCGCGTCCCCGGGCCTGGCGGCATCGGGGACGTTTTTTGCGTTGCCGTTTTCAAGCGCAGCCTTCTTGGGGCTTCCAAGAAAGCACGCCCCGTTCGTCCCCTCCAATTCCGGGTTCCCCAGGCCTGGTATATTCCTCCCATTTTTGCCGCATACTACCCCCCGGAAGGTGATGGATATGAAGCGTTTTCCGGCATGGCTGGCGGCCATTGTATTTTTCCTGGCCGTGACCACCGCCCAGGGACAGGCGGCAGTGACCTGGGGTTCCCGGGGAGACGATGTATACCGGGTTCAGGCCAAGCTTGCGCAGTACGGATATTACAGCGGCGCGCTCGACGGCATCTTCGGCCAGGCCACCTATAACGCCGTGGTGTGGTTTCAGCGGCGCAATCATCTGACTCCGGACGGCGTGGTGGGCAGCGCCACCGCGGCGGCGCTGGGCATCAGCCTGGGCCAGCCCGCCGCCAGCACAGCCATTTCGGCCACCGAAAGCGAAAGCTACCTGCTTGCCCGTCTGGTGCATGGCGAAGCCCGGGGCGAGCCTTATACCGGCAAGGTGGCGGTAGCCGCCGTGGTGCTCAATCGGGTGCGCAGCGCGGCCTTTCCCAACACAATCTCGGGCGTGATTTTCCAGGCCGGCGCCTTTGACTGCGTGCGGGACGGGCAGATCTGGCTTACGCCGGACAGCGAATCGATCCGCGCCGCCAACGACGCCCTGGCCGGCTGGGATCCCACGTCAGGCTGCATTTATTACTATAACCCGGCCACGGCCACCAGCAGCTGGATCTGGTCCCGGGAAGTGCGCCTGAGCATTGGGGCGCATTCCTTTGCGATATAGGAGCGAGTATGCAGAAAAAACATCACATCATGCTCTATTCCCTGCTGGCGCTGTGCGCAGTGCTGGCGGTGGCCTACGCCGTGGAAGCCGAAAATGAAACCCGCCGCACGGCGGGCGTCCTGGAGGACAGCTACCGTGGCACGCTGCTCAGCGCCATGACGCAGATGGAGCAGGTGCGCGCCAACATTGATAAGGCCATGGTCTCCGCGGATGAGGGCCAGAGCGCCAAGCTGCTCGGCCAGATCAGCAGCGATGCCGCCGCGGTACAGGGCGGCCTTAGCGCCCTGCCGCTGGCGCAGAGCGCCATGGGCGACGCCGTGAAGCTGTGCAATCAGCTCAGCGATTACGCGGGAAGCCTGCTGATGAAGGCCGACAGCGAGCTCAGCGCCGGGGACACGCAGCTGCTCATCGAGCTCAGCGCGGCCTGCGATGCCCTGCTGGATGTGCTGCGCAGGGCTTACGGGCAGATGCGCACGGGCAAATTGACCTTTGGCACCGAGACCGTTTACATGGCCGACGCCGACCAGGCGGCGCGTCCGCTGGAAAGCGCCGCCGATGATATTGATTATCCCACGCTGATCTACGACGGTCCCTTCAGCGACGTGGTCAGCGAAGACGCCCCCAAGGGGCTGGGAGATCGATCGGTGACCCGGGATGAAGCCGTAACGCTGGCGGCGGATTTTGTGCACGCCGACCGGAATTCGGCGGTCTTCACCCAGGAAAGCGGCGGAAGCATTCCGGCCTACGATGTACAGGTCACGCTGCCGGATGGCGTGCTTCACCTGGCCGTCACCCGGCAGGGCGGCGATATTCTGTGGATGTTTCCCGAAACCGCCGGCTATACGCCCCAGTACGGTTTGCCCGAGGCGCAGCAGGCCGCGGAAGCCTTTTTCGCCGCCCATGGATACGGCGATATGGAACTTACCTTCTGGCAGGTCTATGACGGCATGGCCACGCTGAGCTATGCCGCTGTGCAGGAAGGCGTGCTGCTGTACCCGGACCTGGTAAAAATCCAGATCCGGCTGGATACGCTGTCCCCCGTGGGCCTGGAGGCCCGGCACTACCTGAGCAGCCATTTTGAGCGTTCAAGCCTGACGCCGGCCGTAAGCCGGGAAAACGCCCAAAACGCCGTCAATCCGCGTTTGCGGATTACCGACAGCCGCCTGTGCGTGATCCCGCTGAACGCGGCGGAATACCTGTGCTGGCAGTTTACCGGCGCCTATAACGGCCAGACCTATTATGTGTATATCGACGCCCGCACCGGCCGGCAGCGGGATATCCAGCGCCTGGTGACCAGCGAAAGCGGGCCCAAGGCCGAATGATCATTATCCCCTGATACAAAGGCGAGCTTTCGCGTCCGCGAAAGCCCCAGATCATCAACAAACCCAGCGTCGTGAACCTGGGATGCATGAAGGGGCCGCGGCCCCTTCATTTTTCATCCGCAGGCGACGGCATGTACGCCGCCGAGGAGAAAATTTGTGTAGCGGAGCTTGCCCCCGCGAAACAAATTTTCATTCCCATCAAATTTTACGGCCGTGATGCGAAGCATC
>JAFUGB010000291.1 GCA_017469605.1 Clostridia bacterium | reverse complement strand
GCAGGATCTCCTCCAGCTGCTGGGGCTGCCGGCACTGCTCCGTGGCATAGGGGGAGCGGGCGGCGAAACGGCAGCCGGGCTTGGGATCGATGGGGCTGGTGATTTCGCCCTGGAGCTTGATGCGCTCATGGGGATGGTCGATATCGGTGCTGGGGATGGCGGACAAAAGCGCCTTGGTGTAGGGATGCAGAGGCTTTTTGAACAGCTCCTTGGCCGGGCTGGTTTCCACCAGCTGGCCCAGGTACATGACGCAGATATCGTCGCTGATGTGGCGCACTACGCTCAGGTCGTGGGTAACGAACATGTAGGTCAGGCCCTGCTTTTCCTGCAAGTCCTGCAGGAGGTTCAGAACCTGGGCCTGGATGGAAACGTCCAGGGCGCTCACCGGCTCGTCGCACACGATGAAATCCGGATTCAGGGACAATGCGCGGGCGATGCCTACGCGCTGGCGGCGGCCGCCGTCCAGTTCATGGGGATAGGCGTGGCGCAGCCGCTCATCGATGCCCACCAGCTTCATCAGCTCGTCGGTCTTCTGGTCGATCTCGGCCCGGGTCTTGTAGCGCTTGGATAGCTTCAAGGGTTCCCGGATCACGTCCTCCACCGTCTGGCGGGGGTTCAGGGAAGAATACGGATCCTGGAACACGATCTGCATCTTCTCGTTGATCTCGTGCATCTGGTGCTTATCCACGCGGGTAATGTCTTTCCCGTTCATGAAGATCTGGCCGTCGGTGGATTCCAGCAGATGGATGATGGTGCGGCCCAGGGTACTTTTGCCGCAGCCGGATTCGCCCACCACGCCCATGGTCTTGCCCTTCTCGATCTTGAAGGAGATATCATCCACGGCGTGCAATGTGCCTTTGGGGGTATTGAAATACTTTTTGAGGTGCTTAACCTCGATCATCGGCGTGCTCATTTCTGTTCCCCCTTTTCCTTGGCAATTTCAGCCAGGCGGCAGCAGCGGCACAGGTGGCCTCCGCCGATATCCGTAAGTTCAATGTGTTCCTTCTTGCATTCCTCGGTGGCATAGGGGCAGCGGGGATGGAAGGCGCAGCCGCGGGGCAGGTCGGCAGGGTTCGGCGGCAGGCCGTCGATGGGAGAAAGCCGCTCCACGTCGCTATTCAGGTCCGGTAAAGAACCGAACAGGCCGATGGTGTAGGGATACTGGGGATTGTGGAAGATCTGCTCCTTGGTGCCGTATTCCATGATTTCGCCCGCGTAGATCACCGCCACGGTGTCGCACACCTCGGCCACGATGCCCAGGTCGTGGGTGATCATGATCATGGAGGTATTGAGCTTTTGTTTCAAATCGTTGATCATATCCAGCACCTGGGCCTGGATGGTCACATCCAGGGCGGTGGTGGGTTCGTCGGCCAGCAAAAGCGTGGGGTTGCAGGCCAGGGCCATGGCGATGACCACGCGCTGCTTCATGCCGCCGGAGAACTGATGGGGATATTCATAGTAGCGTTCGCCGGGGATGCCCACCATTTCCAGCATCTTCTTGGCCTTTTCGGTGGCCTCGTGCTTGGAACAGTGCTCATGCAGGTGAACGACCTCGGCAATCTGCTCGCCCACGCGCATGATGGGGTTCAGGGCAGTCATGGGATCCTGGAAGATCATGCTGATCTCCTTGCCGCGGATCTTCTGCATGTCCTCTTCGCGGATTTTCAGCAGGTCTTTGCCCTCAAACTCGATTTCGCCGTTGGGCACCCGGGCCGGGGGCTCGGGCAGGATGCGCAGGATGGCCCTCGCAATGGAGGTTTTTCCCGCGCCGGTTTCGCCCACCAACCCGATGGTCTTGCCTTTTTCCAGATCAAAGGATACGTGATTAACGGCGTGGATGACCTCGCCTTCGGAGGTGTACTCCACGGACAGGTTTTTAACGGACAAAAGAACTTCCTTGTTTGCCATGGGGATTCCTCCTTTCTTAATTCTTCAGCTTCGGGTCCATGGCGTCGCGCAGGCCATCGCCCAGCATATTCAGGCACAGCACCACGATCATGATGGCCAGGCCGGGGAAAATGCACAGGTGCGGATACTTGGTGATCATGGACTTGCCTTCGCTCAGCATCGCGCCCCATTCAGGGGTCGGCGGCTGCACGCCCAGGCCGATGTAGGAAAGGGATGCGGCCTGCAGGATGGTGTTACCGATGCCCATGGTAACGGAAACAATGACGGGAGCGATGGAGTTGGGCAGGATGTGGGAGGTAATGACCCGCCACTTGGAGCAGTTGATCTTTTCAGCGGCCTCGATGTATTCCTGCTTGCGTACCGTCAGGATGGAGCCGCGAAGCAGACGCACCGTCATGGGCACGCCGCCGATGGACAGGGCCAGGATGGTGTTGCCGATGCCGGAGCCCAGCGCGGCGGAAATGGCGATGGAGAGCAGCATGCCGGGGATGGCCTGGATGATATCCAGGATGCGCATGACGATGTTATCCACCTTGCCGCCATAGTAACCAACCAACGAGCCCAGCAGCACGCCGATCACGGTGGCCGCCAGCGTGCTCATCAGGCCCAGGAACAGCGAGGCGCGCGCGCCGTACATGATGCGGCTCAGGATATCACGGCCCATGCCATCGCAGCCGAACAGGTGCTGGAGGCTCGGCAGGGCGTAGCGCTCCGCCTTGCTGGTTTTGGCATAGTCATAGGGCGTGATCCAGGGAGAAAGGAGCGCCATCACAATCAGAAGGATCATGATCACCAGACCGATCATGGCGACTTTGTTTTTGCGAAGCCGGTGCATCACCTGGCCGAACTGGCCCTGGCGGCGATTGCGGATGCCGGCGTCTACAGCCTTCTGCATAAATCAGGCGCCTCCTTTCGCGGTGCCCACATCGGGCGCTTTTTTCGCTTTCTTTTTGCCTTCATACTGCGCCTTGATGCGCGGATCAACGAAGGCGTATACAATATCCACCAACAGCATGATCAGGCTGAAGATCAGGCCCAGGATCAGCACGCCGCCCATGACCACGGGATAATCGCGGGCGGTGATGGCGTCGGTCATGTAACGGCCCACGCCGGGGATGGCAAACACATTTTCAATGATCACGGTGCCGCCCAGCATCATGCCCATGCCGTTGCCCACGATGGTGATGATGGGGATCAGGGCGTTGGGCAGGGCGTGCTTGAAGAGCACGGTCTTGCTGGAAAGGCCCTTGGCCTTGGCGGTAACAATGTAATCGGAGCGGATGACCTCCAGCATGGAGGAGCGGGTGTGGCGCGCCTGGGAGGCGATACCAGCAAAGGAGTTGGCAATGCAGGGCAGGATGAAGGATGCGATGCCGTTGGCCACGCCGCTGGTGGGCAGCCACCCCAGGTTCACGGCGAAGATCAGCACCAGCATCAGCGCCAGCCAGAAGGCCGGGATGCTGACGCCCACCAGCGCCAGGAACATGCTGACGCGATCCCACAATCCGTTGTGATGGGTGGCGGCCATGATGCCCAGGGGCGTGCCCACGAACACCTGCAGCGCCATGCACAGCAGCGCCACCACCAGGGTGTACTGCTTGCGTTCCATCAGGCCGGCGAACACGGAGGTGCCGAATTTGTAGGAGGTGCCCAGGTCAAACCGGATGAAGGTATCATAGAGATAGCGGCCCAGACGGACGATGTAGGGATCATTGAGACCCATTTCTTCGCGCTTGGCGGCCAATTCCACCGCGGTGGCGCTGGGCCCCAGCAGGCTCTGCGCCGGTTCGCCGGGGCAAATGTACATGATGGAGAAGATCAGGATTGCGATGCCCAGCATGACCGGGATCATCCACAGCAATCGCTTTCCGATATATCTGATCATAAAGCGGCTCTCCTCTCAAATGGAGTGGTTGGCGTGGATTGCAAAGGGCGCTGCGGCCACGATTGCCGCAGCGCCCTCTTACGTGTTTACGCTGTTTATTGCTTGATCAGTACTCGCAGGCGCCGGGCAGGATCTGGCCGCGGAAGCAGGTCTTGGCTTCCTTCACCACGGTGGTGTGGGCCAGGTTGTTCACGGCGGCCAGCAGGCCGTATTCGTAGCACTGCTCCTTCAGATACTGATGGAAGGCATCCATATTTTCGGGGCTGTTGTCAGCCATGGCGGCCTCCAGCAGGCTCTGCAGGGTGTCGTCCACCACATAGCCCACGGTCTTGCCATAGGTCTGGTCGCGGCGATCCAGGCTCAGCTTCCACACGTTGGTCAGCAGGTTGGAGGAGCCGCCCTCGTCCAGCATCAGATCCCATTCGTCGTTCTCGGCGTACTTGTAGTTGCCAAACAGCGCGGAATCATAGGGGATCAGTTCCAGATTGATACCAAAGTCCATCAGGTCGGCCTGCATGGCGGTGGCCATGGCGGTATTCTGGTCGCTGACGGCATAGATCAGGCGATAGGTGGCGTTGGAGACGCCGGCTTCGGCGAAGAGCGCGGTGGCCTGATCGGCGTCATACTCGTAGTATTCCTCATCGTCCCAGGCATCCACATAGTCGGGATACTTATTGTTGCCGATGGTCTTGCAGTGCAGGGCAACACCGTCATAGGCGAAGAGGATCAGGTCTTCCACGTCGATGCCGTAGGCGATGGCCTTGCGCAGGTTCGCATCCTGGAACACATGGGTGTTGAAGATCAGGTACTTGGAGGTGTTGTCGGGGATCGCGGTCACGCTGTAGCCGCCCTCGGCGGTGAAATCGGCGATATAGGCGGAATCGATAAAGGCGGAAATATCGATTTCCTTGGTCTTAAGGGCGTTGGTCATCTGCACGGCGTCGGGGATGATCTTGAAGGTGACCTTATCCACATTGTGCTTGGAAGTGGAGGGAGACAGGCTTTCGTCGTTCTGCCAGTAATTGCCAGTGTACTCATACACGATGGTGGAGCCGGTCTGATAGCTGGTCACGCGATAGGGGCTGGTGGTCACAGGGTCGGTGGCCATCTGGTCGGCGGAGGCTTCATAGGCAGCCTGGGTGACGATGGGGCATTCCATCAGCAGGCTCTCCAGATCGCCGGCAGCCAGGGAAGTGAAATGGAACCGCGCCACATAATCGCTCAGCACTTCCACGCTGTCCACAGCGCTCAGCTTGGGCAGGTTGCCAATGCTCTTGGCGGTGTCAAAGCAGAATTTGATATCATTGGCGGTCAGGGGGTTGCCGTCCTGATCCTTGATGTAGTCGTAGATTTCCACATCGTAGGTCAGGTCGTCCACCTGGGTCAGCTCCTTCATCAGGCAGCCAACGAATTCGTCGCCGTCTTTGACCATCAGCATTTCATAGGTGGTGAACAGGATACCGATGCGGCCCAGGCCCATGCCCTGGAAGGGGCCGATGTTGCCGGGATCGCCCATCAGGCCAACCACGATGGAAGCGCCCTGTTCGGCGGAAGCGAAGCTTGCCATGGAGAGAACCATGATCAGAGCCAGGATGAGAGCCAGAAACTTCTTCATTTGGATTTCCTCCTTTTATAATGCTCGTTGGATACGTATAGCGAAGCGCCTGATCCTTGACGCTTATGCCCTTGGGGTGTGTTTGCTAAACGGGTTCGTGTTTTCTACGACTTGAGTATAATGAATCTTCTGGTCGGAATCAAACCGTTTTTCGCGGTTATTATCGCGGAAAATGGGATAATCACAACCGGCCGTTACCGTTTCATCATCGCGGCGGCTTCTTTAACCAGCATCTCCGCCGCCCCCGGCGCAAAGGGGGAATTGATGGCCTCATACATGCATTTGTCATAGGCGCTTTGGTCTGCCATGTATTTCGCGCCGCCGTTGATCATGGTGGCGACCAGGGTGATGGGATAGGGGCTGGCTTCCCGCAGCTGCCTGAGCGTGGGATAGCCCAGCTCCGGCTTGACGCCTACGATGGCCAGATCACCCAGGGCGAAAAGCTCAATGGCCTGTTCCTTCTCTCCATCCAATTCCCATTCGCAGGAATGAGTGGGCTTCAGTTCCCGCAGGTTGCGGTTCATTTTCTTCGCGGGCGCGTAGAAGGAACGGAAAGCCGTTTTTACTTGTCCGTTTAATTTGACGCCATCCTTCCGCAAAGCGTCCATCGCTTCGGCCGCCAGCTTCTCCCCAAGTGTTTCGGCCAGTGGGATGCCGTCCTCATGCAGGTCAATTTCCACATAACCGTTCTGTCCGTCCGGCGCGTACCCCTTGGCTCGTTTGATGGGCGCCTGGTCGCCCGCCGCGCCGATCATGAACATCACCGAAGCGCCGGGATAGCGCTTTTCCAGCTCCGCGCAGGCGATGCCCGCCAGGTCACCGGACACGCATTTGCCATCCTTTGCGCCGGTGCCATCCAGAATGGAGGACTGCACGTTGGCGTGGAGCAGCATTGCTTTGGTTTTCCCCTCCTGCTTTATCTCCAATACAGTCAGCGTTTTGTCGCTGGGGCCGGTTCCGCCGCAGCCGATCCACCAGCCGTCCGCCAGTTCGATATCCCGGCTGGCTATAACGCTGGTTTCGCCCTGGTACAGGGTCAATTCGCTTTCCGCCGCTTCCTGCTTGGCCTGCCATACCGCCGCGCGGATGGCATCGCCCAGGGTGCGCTGCAAGAGCGTGCGCTTTTCCTTTTCTTCCTCTGTTTTCAGCGCGAAATCCGGCAGGATGTGCGGCGCGGAGAAGGTATGCGTCGCCGCCACCCAAACCTGGTTTTCCCCGATGCCCAGCAAAATCGCCGTTTCCTTTTTGATGCGGGCGCATTCCTCATCCGAAAGCGAGGTCATTTCAATGGACACCAGGGCGAAGGGGGTTTCTTCGTCGATAAAAAATACCCGTACATATAAAGGATGCGCCTGCTTTACGAATCCTTCCGTGGGAAAGAAATCAGCGGGGAATTCCAT
>JAFUGB010000290.1 GCA_017469605.1 Clostridia bacterium | reverse complement strand
ATAACAACAAACAATTTGCGCCTGTAACTTGAATATCGCCAAGAGAGCTTCCGGGCAGAAGAAAACCCGTTGGCCAACCGAAAAATAAGTTTACTTATTTTCCGGTCTGTCCAGCGGGTTTTCGCTGTGCGCTTTGCGCACAGGTTGCACGGCTTTGCCGTGCTGCCCGGGAGCGATGGCAGGCGTCCTTGCTTCTCTTTGCCGCAGTTGCTTTTACGCCGACAAACGCAGCCCTTTCTGGTTCTCTTTCGGGCTCCGAAAGAGAACGCCCCCGTTCGCATCTCTTCCCTGTCAAATTGTGTTTTCAGGTGTATTGTTTTCATCAGGTTTTACTTTCAATCACCAGCATAGCTGTGGCGGAGTAAACGAACGGGGATACTTTCAAGAGGGCTGCGTTTTCCGGCATATAAGCGGCAACGCAAAGACCCGCGCAAGGGAAAAGCAGGTCCCCCGCAAATCCCGGTTATTTCGTCCTGTCAATGGAATTATTTTCCAACCGATTTGTCATACGCCGCGATCACGGCTTCCATCACGGCACTGCGCAGGCCGCCCTTTTCCAGGGCGCGTACGCCCTGAATGGTAGTGCCGCCCGGGGAGCATACCTGATCCTTCAAGGGACCGGGATGCAGGCCGGAAAGCGCTAATTTTGCCGTGCCGGCCATCATCTGAGCGGCCAATTCCAATGCCTGGGACCGGGGCAGGCCGCAGGCTACGCCGCCATCGGCCAGCGCTTCCATGAACAGCGCCGCAAAGGCAGGACCGCAGCCCGATACCGCGCTGCCGGCTTCAAACAAATGCTCATCCAGCTTCACAAACCGCCCTGATGCCGAAAGGTCGTCAAGGAAGGTGCCCAGCACCGCTTCCGGCACATGGCTGTCCACGGCATACAGCGTCATGCCCGCGCCCACAGCCACGGGGGTGTTGGGCATGATGCGGATCACGGCGAAGCCGCCGCCCGCCATGCTCCGCACCTCCTCCATGGCAATGCCGGGGGCCATGGAAATCAGCACGGCATCCTTGCGCAGCGCGGGGGCAATCCCTGCGATCACGCCCGCCATCATATAGGGCTTGACGCCCAGCAGGATATAATCGGCGGCCTGTACGGCCTCCCGCGCTGTGGCTGCCACGGAACAGCCCAGCTCGTCCGCAAGCTTCTGTGCTTTGGCAGGCGTGCGATTGAACAATATGATCTGCCGGGGAGCTATTTTTTTGCAAAGCCCCCGCGCCAGCGCGCCACCCATGTTGCCCGTGCCGATGATTGCGTAAACAGCCATCGTTATGCCTCCTTATCAAAACGCGGCAGGCTGAGCCTGCCGCATGAAAATACCTTACAGGATACCCGCCGCCGCCAGGGCCAGCACCGCCGCGCCCAGCGCGACACGGTAGATGCCGAACACCCGGAAGGAATGGGTGCGGATGTAATTGACCAGCGCCCGGATAGCCAGCAGCGATACCCCAAAGGCCACGATGAATCCCACGGCCAGAATGACGGCTTCGCCGCCCGTCATGGAACCGCCGTTCATGATGAACTTGGCGCATTTCAGCAGGCTGGCCCCCGCCATGGTGGGAATGGCCATGAAAAAGCTGAATTCCACCGCCGCCGTGCGGCCCAGGCCCAGCAGCAGCGCACCAATAATGGTGCTGCCGCTGCGGGAGGTGCCAGGGATCAGCGCAAGCACCTGAAAACAGCCGATCAGGAAGGCTGTCTGATAGGTGATGCCCTGGACGCTGTTGATTTGCCGGGCGTGCCTGCCGCCCTCCAGCCGATCCAGCAGCAGGAAAACAACGCCGTATACGATCAGCGCGATGGCGACGGTGACCGCGCCGTTCAGATGCGCTTCAATCCAGTCGTTAAACACTATGCCGATGAGCCCGCTGGGGATCACCGACACAATGATTTTGAACCACAGCGTCCAGGTATCCCGTTTTTCGGCAGAGGATTTTGACAAAGCAAAGGGATTGAGCTGCCGGAAATACAGCACCACCACCGCCAGGATGGAGCCCAGCTGAATCACCACGTCATACAGATTCCAGAAATCTTCGGTGATTCCTTTGAGGGGCAGCAGCGCGTTCAGAATCAGCAGGTGTCCGCCCGAGCTGACGGGCAGCCATTCCGTGATGCCCTGCACAAGCCCCATCAGGGCCGATTTGAGCAAATTAAGAAGCATATTGGTCTCCCTTATTGATTTTCCAGCCGTTCCATAGCGGCATAGATGGCTTCCAATTCCTCCTCGGTGCTGTATTGCAGCACCACCTTGCCGCGCTTCAGGCTGCCGGTAAGCAGCGTGCGCACGCCGATCACATTTTGCAGCCGGGCGCGCATATCCTCAAGCTCCACGGCAATGGGCTTTTTCTCACGGGGTTCAGCGGGTTTCTCGGGCAGCGCGGCCAGCCGCTCGGCCTCGCGCACGCTGAGTTCTTCCCGCACGATGCGCTGCGCCAGCGCGCGCTGGGTGTGCTCCCCGCTGATGCCGGCCAGCACCCGCGCATGGCCGGCCGACAAACTGCCGTCCTTCACCAATTGCTGGATATCCTCCGGCAGTGTCAGCAGCCGCAGCAGATTGGCCACCGCGGGGCGGGAACGGCCCACGCGTCGGGCGGCCAGTTCCTGGGTATAGCCGCAGGTTTCCATCAGTTCACGGATGCCGGCGGCCTCTTCCATGGGATTCAGGTCCTCACGCTGCAGGTTTTCAATCAGCGCTGCTTCCATGCGCTCCTGGGTGTTCATTTCCCGCACGATGCAGGGCACGCTTTGCAGTCCTGCCATCCGGGCGGCCCGGTAGCGGCGCTCACCCGCCACAATGCGGTAGCGCCCGTTTTCGGGCGTTACCAGCAGGGGCTGCAATATGCCGCTTTGCCGGATGCTTTCGGCCAGCGTTTCCAGCGCCTCCTTTTCAAAAGCGCGCCGGGGCTGATCGGGATTGGGATCTATTTCATTGAGCGCGATCTCGGTGGAGCCGGCCGGTTCATCGCTTTCCGGCAGCAGGATGTCCAATCCGCGACCCAGACCTTTTTTGGAAGCCATGCTTCATTCCTCATTTCTTTGGTTGATCGTTTTATTTTACGCGTTCACCGTTGCGCGCCAGCACCTCCCGGGCCAGGGAGCGGTAAGCCTCCGCGCCGGTGGAACGGGGATCATAGCGGTTGATGGGCAGCGCATGGCTGGGGGCTTCACCCAGGCGCACATTGCGGGGCACAGTGGTGGCGAACACCTTGGATTTAAAGTGCTTTTTCACCTGGGCCACTACCTGCAGGCTCAGGTTGGTACGGCCGTCAAACATGGTCAGCAGCACGCCTTCGATCTCCAGCGCCGGGTTCAGCCCGCGCTTGACCCGGTTCACCGTATCGGTCAGGCTGCGCACGCCCTCCAAGGCATAGTATTCGCACTGAATGGGAATCAGCACGCTGCCCGCCGCCGTCAGAGCGTTTACCGTGAGCAGGCCCAGGGAGGGAGGGCAGTCGATGAGGATATAATCATAGGCATCGGCCAGGCCGCGCAGGGCTGCCCGCAGGCGGTACTCCCGGCGCTCCAGCCCCACCATCTCTATTTCGGCGGCGGCCAGGCGTATATCGGAAGGCAACACGCTCATGCCCGGCGTATCGGTGGCAACCACGGCTTTTTCAGCTACGGCAATGCCCAGCAGCACCTCATATAGCGTCTGCTCGCCCGCCGGGGCGCCCGAACCGCTGGAGGCGTTGCCTTGAGGGTCGGCGTCTATCAGCAGCACTTTTTTTCCCAGTTCAGCCAGGCACGCGCTTAAATTGACCGACGTGGTGGTTTTTCCCACGCCGCCCTTCTGGTTGGTAACAGCAATGATTTTGGCCAATGCAAATTCCTTCTTTATATTAAGGTTCTCTTTGGTCGGGCAGCCAGCCGCGCCAGCGGTAGGCCGGATGGCAGCCGCGTACGGTGCGGGCGATCAGGGCCAGCTCGTCTTCGGTCTGGAAAGCGGCAAACCGCTCATAGAGCGCCCGCAGGGCGGAAAGGCTTTCATGGGACAGGGCAAACTGCCGCAGGCGGCCGTACTGCCAGGCATTTAGCGGCAGGCGGCACAGGGCCAGGTATAAAAGCTCGTCGGCCATCTGGTCTATATCGTCCACGCGAATGCGGATCACCCGTCCGTCATCCAGCAGCACGCGCATATCCCCCCGCGTCAGCTCGCGCACCCGATGGAACAGCAGCGTATCCAGCTGGGCTGACAATGCCGCCGGATCGCCGTCCTCCGGCGAAAAAGCGTTCAGCGCCCCGCAGAGCTGTGCGCAGATATCACAGGCGGCAAGAAAGGCCGCGCCCAGCCAGGGACGCAGCACCCGCGCAACCGAATCCTCATGCACCATGGCGGCTACTCCTTTCACGCCATACCAAAATACCACATTTACGCCGATTTGTCCACCGCCCAGGCGTTCAAAGCGGCCGGATCGGGCAAAAAATAAATTTTATTGCAATTTATTACAATAAAATTAAAACAATGAATGTTTATGCACTTTTTCGCCGGGCGGGGCATAGCGCTTGTGGCGGCACGGCGGAGGGAACACAAGCGGTAGTTTTCCACCGCCTGAAAGCCATGCAAAGCGGCTGCCTGTGGATAACTCTTGCCTTTTTCTCAAAAATCTGCTATTATAAAGGCGTTTACAAGACAGATCGATGGTTTATCCACAGGCACTTATCCACCGATCAACCCGGAAAAAGCAGGCGAATGTGTTTTTTGCCGGCAGGCTTATTTTTTTCGCCTTTTTCGTCGCGTGAATACATGCGCCGTATTATACATTTTTTGAATACAAATGGGGGCCTTTTCCTTGGATACTACGCTGCTTTGGGATCAGACATGCCAGCTGCTAAGCGCTGACATGATGAAAGTGACCTATGATACCTGGATCAAAACGCTGAAGCCCGTGGCGCTGGAGGGCGATCTTTTTGTGCTACAGGCAGCCACTGATTTTTACCGGAAAAACGTGGTTTCCCGCTATGCCGCCACCATTGAAAGCGCGCTGAGCCAGACTGCCCGGCAGCCCATGCACGCCAAATTTCTGACGCCCGAGGAGGCCGAAGCCTATCTGCACCCGGCGGAAGCGGTGGAAAAGCCCTCCTTCCTGAACCCCAAGTATACCTTTGATTCCTTTGTGGTGGGCTCCAGCAACCGCTTTGCCCATGCCGCCTGCCTGGCCGTGGCAGAATCGCCGGCCGAAGCCTATAATCCGCTGTTTATCTATGGCGGCGTGGGCTTGGGAAAAACCCACCTGATGCACGCCATCGGCCATTACCTGCTGGCCGAAAATCCCAAGATCAAGATCAACTATGTAACCAGCGAAGCCTTTATGAACGAGCTGATTTCGGCCATCCAGACCGGACAAACCGCCGATTTTCGGGATAAATACCGCAAGGTGGACGTGCTGCTCATTGATGATATCCAGTTCATAGCGGGCACCACCAGCACCCAGGAGGAATTTTTCCATACGTTCAACGCCCTGCATACCGCGGGCAAGCAGATCATTGTGTCCAGCGACCGTCCGCCCCGGGAGATCCCGCGGTTGGAGGAGCGCCTGCGCAGCCGGTTTGAATGGGGATTGATCGCAGATATCCAACGCCCGGATCTGGAAACCCGCATTGCCATCCTGCGCCGCCGGGCCCAGGATGAAATGATCCAGTGCGACGACGACGTATTGCAGATGATCGCCGCCCGGGTGGAAAGCAACATCCGCGAATTGGAGGGCAGTCTGACCCGCCTGTCGGCTTACGCCTCGCTGACCGGCCGCCGGATCGATACCGCCCTGGCCGAAGAGGCGCTGCGCGAGGTATTTGCCAGCCATGAGCCCCACAACATCACCTGCGAGGATGTGATGCGGGTGGTATCCTCTTATTATAATGTGACGCCCGAGGATCTGAAAGGTCCCCGGCGCAACCGGGAAATCACCGTGCCGCGGCAAATCGCCATGTATCTTTGCCGGGAGCTGACCGATAACTCCATGAGCCGCATCGGTGACGCCATGGGCGGCCGCGATCATACCACCGTGCTGCACGGCTGCGATAAGGTGGCTGAGGACCTGCGCACCTCCGAAAGCCTGGGCGCGCTGATGGACGATATCCGGCACAGGCTGCAAAACAAATAATAATACTGATTCCAAATTAAAACTGTACAAACAGAAATTGGTGGGGGAACGATAAGGGCCTGCGCGGCCCTTATGATCCTGCGGCAAGGGATTTCATCCCTTGCATCCCGCCGGGCGAACCGGCTTGAATATAACAACAAACAATTTGCGCCTGTAACTTGGATATCGCCAAGAGAGCTTCCGGGCAGAAGAAAATCAGCGGCAGTCCGAAAAAATGAGCTTGCT
>JAFUGB010000289.1 GCA_017469605.1 Clostridia bacterium | reverse complement strand
TGAGGCATCCTTCAACGATCTCAGGCTTTACGGCAGCGTGCAGCCTGACGGCGGATTGCTGATCGGCACCCGCGAAACCGCCCTGCGCCTGGCGCCCCTGCCCGACGCCGGCCTGCTGGGCGGCCTGCTGGCCCGGCTGGACCGGGAGCCCGCCTATGAGAACAGCATTTATTCCTCGCTGTTCACCCACGCCCAGCAGATCGCGCTGTCGG
The DNA here is from genome assembly GCA_017469605.1 of Clostridia bacterium. Taxonomy (GTDB): domain Bacteria; phylum Bacillota; class Clostridia; order Christensenellales; family Aristaeellaceae; genus SFMI01. Next base: position 2,241 of record JAFUGB010000289.1, on the reverse strand, counting down.
CGGACGAGGTATGCGCCCTTGTGCGCGCGGCGCTGGACCTGTGCCCGCTGCTGGACCGGGACGGCGAGCTCCGCCGCGCGGCCAGCGCCTCCTACGGCAGCGAGGTTTGGGGCGCCGTTACCCGCTATACCGCCGCCGATACCTCCCAGTATCCCAACGCCCTGGCGCTGCAGGTCAATATCGATTCCCCCGTGCTGCCCGCCCTGTGGATCGAATACGACCGCACCGATACCTCCGGCAGCAACTTTAAGCTGGCCATGAGCCGCCAGCCGGTGATTGACTGGGATGAAACGCTGGCCGCCATCAGCGAGGCCGACGCCGGGGATACCAGCCTGGGCCAGATGATCGACGGCTTCACCATCCGGGACGATAGCGGCAGCGAGGTATGGATCTATGTGGAAGCCGATTTCAGGGGCTTTGCCAGCGCCTGGCACATTGAAACCGATATTTTCCAGGACAGCGCCGACGCCAGCAGCTGGCAGGCCAGCATCGCCGTTACCGACCGGCAGAGCAAAAGCCCCGTGGCCGCCATCACGCTCAGCAGCGAAGCCACCAGCCTGGTGCCCATGCCCGAATTGAACGGTGCGGCGGTGATCGACTGCACCGACGGCCTGGACGAGGCCGAATGGCAGCAGCTGGGCCTGTAACCCGGGAACGCCTCCCCTCCCCTTTTGCGTATTGTAAAACGGGAGGTTTTTTTATGGGAAAATATAAGGTATATGTGTACGCGATCTGCAAAAACGAGCGCAAATTCGCCGCTCGCTGGATGGAAAGCATGAAAGAAGCCGACGGCGTGTACGTGCTGGACACGGGCTCCGAAGACGGCAGCGCCGAGCTGCTCAAAAGCCTGGGCGCCCATGTGGAAACCCGGATCGTCACGCCCTGGCGGTTTGACACTGCCCGCAACCTGTCGCTGGCGCTGGTGCCCCCGGACGCCGATATCTGCGTATGCACCGATCTGGACGAGGTGATCACCCCGGGCTGGCGGCAAAAGCTGGAAGACGCCTGGGGGCCCGGCGTTGACCGGGCCCGATACAAATATGTATGGTCCTTCCGGGAGGACGGCGCCGAAGACGTGGTGTTTGACGCCGAAAAAATCCATGCCCGGCAGGGCTTCAGCTGGGTAAACCCGGTGCATGAGGTGCTGCGCGGCGACGCGCCGGCCAGGTCCGTCCGGGTGGAGGGAATGCAGGTCAACCATCATCCCGATCCCCAAAAATCCCGGGCGCAATACCTGCCCCTGCTGGAGCTGGCGGTGGCCGAGGCCCCCCAAAACGACCGCAACACCCATTACCTGGGCCGGGAATACCTGTTCCGGGGGCAATATGAAAAGTGCATTGAAACGCTCAGCCGGCACCTGGCGCTGCCCAGCGCCACCTGGCGGGATGAGCGCTGCGCCTCCCTGCGGTATATGGCCCGGGCCTACGGCGCGCTGCGCGACACCGCCAGCCAGGAGGGCTGCCTACTCCGGGCGGCGGCCGAAGCGCCCTGGATGCGGGAGCCCTGGATGGACCTGGCCCGGTTTTATTACGCGCAGGGCCAGTGGGAAGCGCTGCTGTTTGCCTGCCGCCGGGCGCTGGGGATCGCCGCCCAGCCCCAAAGCTATATCTGCGAATCGGCCTGCTACGGCGCGCTGCCCTGGGATCTTTTATCCATCGCCTGCTGGCGGCTGGGCCTGCGGCAGCAGGCCAGGGAGGCCGTGGAGCAGGCCCTGCGCTTTGCCCCGGAGGACGACAGGCTGAAGCGGAACAGGCAATGGATGATGAAGGAAGGCTGACGCCCAAAGCGGCAGGCCCGGATCGTACAAAAACGGGGCGGAGGATCCAAACGGACCCTCCGCCCCAGGTTTATGCGGTCGGCGCAGGCACTCCATGCCCCTCTCCGGCATAGGCTGAAACAAAAGGGGGAATGGGCATGGGGCTATGGATCGCTGATGCGCAGGATGGATTACTGGGGCCGGGGGGCCGCCTGTGCGCCCAGCCGCTGTGCCTGTGCGCCTGCGGCGCCGCAGTGGTCTGCGCCACGCCCCGGGAAGCCCGGGTATTTGAAGCGGCCAACAGCGCGGCGATTTCCCGCTATCCGCTGCCGCCCCGGGTCCGCTGCATGTGCGCCCTGCCCGGGGCGCTGTACTGCCTCAGCGGGGAGGCCGACAGTTTAAGCCTGCTGTGCCCGCTGACCGGGCAATTGCGCCTGTGCACCCAGGCGGGCTGCGATCCCAGGGACCTGGCCCTGAGCCCCTGC
>JAFUGB010000288.1 GCA_017469605.1 Clostridia bacterium | reverse complement strand
GTGCTGAAGAAAATCATCTGCATTGTGCTGACATTGATGCTGCCCTGCGCGGCGTTGGCCGAATATACCATGGCCGGATACGACGACAGCAGCACTTATCGCGATTGGAAAACCAATGGCTTTTTCCGGCGAATGGAGGAAAAAACGGGCGTTCAATTTACCTATCGCCAGTATACCAAGGCATCGGACTGGACGAAGGCAAAGGCCGAAATGCAGGCGGGCAGCGCCGATCTTCCCGACGTGCTGTTCAAGGCCGATCTCACGGCCGCGGAATGCATGTCGCTGCTGGAGCGGGGAGTGCTGGTTGATCTGAAGCCCTATCTTGAAGAATACTGCCCCAATCTTTCGGCGCTGCTGGCGGAAAACCCAGAATACCGGCAGGCCATTACGTTGCCGGATGGCAGCATCGCCGCCCTGCCGGCCATCAGCCAGCAGCCCGTGGAAAACTGCGTATGGCTTAACCGGGCGTGGCTGGATACCCTGGGGCTGCAAATGCCACAAACGGCGGAGGAGCTCACCGAAGTTCTTCGCGCCTTTAAAACCGGCGATCCCAACCGCAACGGGAAAGCCGATGAAATTCCCTTGGCCTTCCTGGGCGCCTTCGATCTCAAATTCCTGGGCCATGCCTTTGGCCTGATCGCCAATGATTATAACCTGCGGGAGGTGAACGGCCAGGCGCAGTTTGTGCCCCTGGCGCCCCAATTCCGTCCCTTTGTGGAATGGCTGCGCCAGCTGTTCAGCGAAGGACTGCTGGATCCCCACGGCTTTGTGACAAGCGATGTGCTGCGCACCGTGGAAAAGGATACCGCCGTTAATCGGTATGGCGGCGCGATCACCACCCTGCCCAGCAATTTCCTGCCCACAGCCTGGGTCAGCGATTACGCTGTCATGCCCGCGCTTCAGTATAACGGACAGGCGGTATACCGCAGCTTTGTGGGCGCGGTGAACGGCGGTACCTTCGCGGTGACCACGGCTTGCGATAACGTGGGCGAGATCCTGCAATGGGTGGATCAGTTCTATACCGAGGAAGTCTATATCCTGTCCAGTGTGGGACAGGAAAATGTGGATTATGTGATTGACGGCGATGGCACCTGGCGCATGGCCGCCAATGCCCGGAACAACAACTATTTCAGCAGCGATACGCTGATTGCCTCAGGCGCGTCTTATCCTTGCTACGCCACCGAGGACTTCCAGCGCAGGTATTATGACCAGACGGTGGCGCGCCTGTCCGATGAGATCGGCAAGATTGCCGCGGCGGCCCAGCGCCCCTTCCCATATTATGCGCTTGACGGGACCCGGCAGGCGCAGATCGCTCCGCTGCAAAGCGCCCTTGGCCGCATGGTGGATGAATCCATCGCCCGCTGGGTAACCGGTGAAACCGAAATCAGCGATGAAAGCTTCGCCGCCTTTGAAAAGCGGCTGTATGATGCGGGATTGGCGCAATTTTTGAGTATCTGGCAGGAAGTGCTGGATGGGAGGAGCAAGTGATGAAAACAGCAAGCGATCTGATGCTTACGCTCAAATCCGAAGAGGGCATGGAGCGGCTGGCCCGGCTTTACGGCACCCAGAACGGCAAAATGGCCCATCAGCTGGAGCGGTATTTGCTGCTGCTCAAACGGCATGCCGACCTGTTTGGCCGTGAGGAAGCGCCTTTGGTCATCAGCGCGCCCGGACGCACCGAGCTGTGCGGCAACCATACCGATCATAACAACGGCCTGGTGATGGCGGCAGCCGTCAATCTGGATACCGTGGCGGCAGTGAACCGGCGCGGGGATATGCTGGTCAACCTGTACAGCGAGGGCTTTGCGCCGGTGCGGATTGATCTGAGCGATCTTGCCCCCGTGGCCGAAGAGCAGGGCAAACCGGCCTCGGTCATCCGCGGCGTTGCCAATAAGCTGCATGAAATGGGCCTGACCATCGGCGGCTTTGATGCCAGCGCCACCTCCAACGTGCTCACCGGAAGCGGCCTTTCCTCCTCGGCGGCGTTTGAGGTGCTGATCGTGGCTGTCTTTGACGCGCTGTATAACGGCATGCGGGTGGACGCCATCCGGCGCGCCGAAATTTCCCAGTATGCCGAAAACGTGTACTTTGGCAAGCCCAGCGGACTGATGGACCAGATGGCTTCCTCGGTGGGCGGCCTGGTGGCCATCGATTTTAAGGATGCGCCCAAGGTCAAGCCCATGCAGATGAACCTGGACGGCTATTCCCTGGTGGTGGTCAATACCGGCGGCAGTCATGACGATCTGACGGCGGATTACGCCGCCGTGCGCCAGGAAATGCGCGCCGTGGCCCAGTGCTTTGGCGAAGAGACGCTGCGCCGGGTGCGGCCCGAACAGCTCTGGCAGGAAATGGCGCGGGTCAAGGCCCAGGCGGGGGATCGGGCCGTGCTGCGCGCTTATCACTATTTTACCGAAAACGACCGCGTGCGCAGGCTGGTAAAAGCCGTGGAAGCGGAGGATGTGGAAGCCTTCAAGCGCATCCTGATCGAATCGGGCCGCAGCAGCTGGATGTATCTGCAAAACCTGTATGCCAATCCCGCCGGCCAGTCTCTGGGCGTGGCGCTGGTGATGGCGGAGGATATGCTGCGCGGCCGCGGCGCGTGGCGCGTGCATGGCGGCGGCTTTGCCGGCACCACGCTGAATTTGGTGCCGCTGGACATGGAGGAAAGCTTTGTGAGCCGCATGAACGCGGTGTTTGGAGATCGCGCCTGCCATGTGCTTTCTGTAAGAAAAGAGGGCGCGGCCATCGTTTTCTAAGTAGCAAGCGGATAAACGCAAAAGGAGAAACACCAATGACCACCTTTTTTGCCGTTTCCCGGGAGGATACCCAGGCCTTGGGCAAACGGCTGGCGGCCGGCCTGCGGGCAGGCGATGTGATCCTGCTCAGCGGGCGGATGGGCGCGGGGAAAAGCGAGTTTGCCCGGGGCGTAGCCCGGGGCCTGGGGATTGCCTCGGCGGTGCCCAGCCCGTCCTTTACCATTTTGAACGTGTATGACGAGGGCAGGCTGCCCTTGTATCATTTTGACTGGTACCGCATCGGGGACGAAAGTGAGATCACCGATATGGGGCTGGAGGAATACATCGGCGGGGATGGCGTATGCCTGATCGAATGGCATGAACGGGCGGAGGATTTGCTTCCGGAAACCTGCCTGGAGGTGCTTCTTTCGCCCCAGGAGGACGACGCACGCGTTATCACCCTGATGCCGCACGGCCAGTGGGAGGTGCAGCATTGATGATCATGCTGGCAATGGATACCTCGGGCCCGGTGGCAGGCGTGGCCATCCTGGATGATGACCGTGTGCGCTATGAGGCCATGGCGGTCAACAAAATGACCCATTCGGAAAGCATCATGCCCATGGTGGAGGAGGCGCTGGCCCGTACCGCCCTGAAAAAGGAACAGCTCACCCACTTAGCCGTAACGGTGGGCCCGGGCAGCTTTACCGGCGTGCGCATCGGCGTTACGGCGGTGAAAGCGCTGAGCCATGCGCAGGGCGTTCCCTGCGTTGCCGTGGACGCGCTGGAGGCCACGGCCTGGGGCATTGATGATCCCGATGAAGTGATTTGCCCCATTCAGGATGCCCGGGTGCAGCAAGTATACGGCGCGGCCTTCAGAAATGGCGAACGGCTGATGAACGACTGCGTAGTCAAGCTGGAGGAATACCTGGGCATGATAGGGCCGTTGGGCGAGCGCTTCCTGTTTACCGGCGACGGCGTGCTGACCTATCGGGCGCAGATCGCGGCCGCGCTGGGGAGCAAGGCCCGGTTCGCCGCGCCTCACAGCGCGTATTTGCGCCCGGCGGCGGTGGCTTGCCTGGCCGCCCGGGATATTGGGAAGGCCGTGGATTACCTCACCCTGCAGCCGCTGTATCTGCGGGCGCCCCAGGCCGAGCGCGAGCGCGCCAGGCGGGAGGCGAAAAATGGCTGATTAT
>JAFUGB010000287.1 GCA_017469605.1 Clostridia bacterium | reverse complement strand
TTGTAATCAGATTTTACTTTTTCTGGAAGTCGTTCGTATTCTTTTATCAGTATTCACGTTGGGTTTATGCTTTAGGCCCCTTTGCGTTTCCCGCATAAGAGATGGGCTGTCTCTTGCGCCGCTTTTTCATTTGGCGTTTTGAGACAGACCCTTTTTTATTTGTTGTTTGGCCATGACTTCCGTTTGGGAAGGAATCCCGGCCGCGCAGAGAATATGGCGCGAATGCGATGCCAAGGCGCCGATACGACAACACGCTACTGCGTTCTCAACAGCACACGAACATAATATATCGTTTGTCCGTTTATATTGTCGCTTCCGCGAACGCCATATATCATATCTCCCACGGGATGGCGGTCATTTTGCCGCACAAACCGCACTAAAGGTTCAAAATCGCTTACCCGCGGGCACAATGGGTCGGTAAGTTGCAACACGCAGCGAATTCCTGTATGTTCAGTCAAAAAAACAGCCGGGGGATCAAGGCAGATATCCTGGCTTTCGGCATAACGCGCTACCAGCTGCAAGCCTGCGCGCGGAAAAAGCTGTGTTTCCCCCGCTTGAAACAACGCCTCGCTTGGCAGCGAAAAGGTGAAAGCAACAAAGGGAAGAAAACGCATCCATTCCGAAGCCAGCATCACGCCATTCGCCGTTCGCTGGTCGTCATAGAACAGCAGGTACATCGGCCTGATCAAGATTTCCTCGCAGGTATTCAGTTTGTCGCACGCATTTTTTGTGACATTTTTCATCACTTCAAGCCGGATCAGTTTACGGTTAAGATCGTCGATTTCCTGTTCGATCGCATGAATCCGCTCCTGCAAATAGCTTTGCAGCTTGTTTGGTTCACAGGGGTTCTTTTGAGGTTTTAGCTCGCGCAGGGGCACATCAATGCTGCGCATAACGCACGCCTGCTGCAAGCTGAAGATATCAGCATCCGTATAATAGCGATAATTGTTTTCTTTGTTCCTGTGCGGGGTGATCAATCCCTTTTTTTCATAATATCGCAGCAGGTCAGCACTGACGCCGAATGTAATTGCAAATTCACCTATGCTGTACGTTTTCATGATTTTCTCCCCGGCTTAAAATATACTCGCCAACATATAAGACAGATATGGCTTAAATGTACATAAAATCAGAACTTTTGTCAATAGTCCCTTGACATTGGAGCAACTCCAACCTTTATGATACAAGCAATGCGTATCTTATTGGACGAAGTACGCTTGAACATCCCCATCAGCAAAGCTCCGAGCTGCACTGACCCACGCGGCTGATGCAGCCATTCGGTAAGGGAAGCAATTCTCTTGCCCGCCTTTTGCAAAGGACGCCTTTGTTGGAAACGCATTGCAAAAAAGGAGGAGAGAACCATGTCTGAACAACCGAAAAGAGGGTTTGCGACAAAAGAAATTACCCGCCGCCAATTCTTGAAGATTTCCGGCAAAGGTTTGGCTGGCTTTGCATTGTCGTCCACAATGCTGAGCCTGCAGGGCACGACACAGGATGAGGTGGATGCCGGCAAAGTGAACACCTGGGCAATGCCCCAGGGATTGCTGGTGGTAAACACCGACAAGTGCGTGGGCTGTCAGCGCTGTGAAATCAATTGCACGTTAGTCAACGACGGGTGCGTCAGCAGCTACATTTCCCGCGTAAAGGTCACGCGCAATTTGTTCTCAAGCCGCAATGGCACGGGCCTGTACACCGAGGACAAGTGGTTGTACTATCCCGATACCTGCCGCCAGTGCGCTGAGCCGGCCTGTGCCAATGCATGCCCCATGAAGGCGATCTACGCAGATGAAAACGGTATAAAAAAGGTCGATCAGGATAAGTGCGTTGGCTGTGGCATGTGCACCCAGGCCTGCCCCTGGCATATGCCCACTGTCAACCCCGTAACACATAAATCATCCAAATGCATCCAATGCGGCGCTTGTGCCGCCGGCTGTCCGTCCGGCGCACTGTCGATCATTCCGTGGGATGCGGTGACTGCGGCATCTCAGGCTGTTTGAGCAAGGGAGGTATAAACCATGTCTGTAAAAAATGGCATATATGGATGGGCTGGCACTATTTTGCGCATCAACCTGACCACACGCGAAGTTACATACGAAGATACGCTACCCAAGTACAAAGATTATATCGGCGGCATGGGCATCGGCTATAAGGTGATCTGGGATGAGGTTCCGCTAAACACCGATCCGCACAGCCCCGAGGCAAAGATCATCTTTGATATAGGCCCCCTGACCGCTTCAGGCGTGCCTTGCTCCGGCCGCACCACGATCACGCTTTTATCCTCCTGGACAAAGGGGCGTTCCATTTTGGATTCTCATATGGGCGGTCACTTTGCACACAACATGAAATACGCTGGCTATGACGCCATCATTTTGGAAGGCAAATGCGACGAGCATGTGTATATCAAAATTGAAGATGAGAAGGTCTCGTTCATCAACGCCGACCATGTATGGGGCACGGGCACCTTTAATACCAACAAGGTGATCGCCAAGGAATGCGGGCCAGAATTCGACGTGGCTTCCATCGGCCCGGCCGGAGAAAACCTGGTTAATATGTCCTCGCTGATCACCAGCGTTGGCAATGCGGCAGGCGCGGGCGTCGGCGCGGCATTGGGCTCCAAGAACGTAAAAGCCATCGCCATCCGCGGCACCGGCGCAGTAGCCATAGCCGATCCTGTTCGTTTAAAAGAGCTGTGCGATTTCATGATGTGCGACCTGGTTGGCGGCAACAACAATCACAACGTCCCCTTCAATCCTCAATCCTGGGCAGAATACACGGCTGACCGAAAAAACCGCTGGCGCGGCGCCCCGGGCGTTATGTGGGGTGCAGCGCCGCACGGCGCAATCGATACCGGTGAGCAGGCGCCTGGCAATATGAACGTGGCCGCCTATCGCGCTACCAAGGGCGTGTACGACATGGGGGATGTAGCGCAAAAGTATATCGTCAAATCCGGCGGCTGCTCGTCTTGCCCGGTGCGCTGCTATTCGGAATATGACATCGATATCCTTGCAGAATATGATCTGCCCACCAAGGTATCCAACACCTGCGCACCGACCAGCAACGTAGCACAGAACTTTTTTGCCGAAGGTCGTCATGATTTCCGGGAAAAGGGGGATGCCAAGCTGGTAACCGGCCTTCACGGCGCGCATGTTTTGGATGACATGGGCCTTTGGTGTAATTATGGTAATCTGGGCCGTGAATTCTATTGGTGTTATCACCACGGCATTTTTGAAAAGTTCCTGCCTAAAGAAGAATACGATTCCATTCCCTGGCAGCTGATGAAAGACGGTGATCCGCGGTGGATTGATGATATCTATGGACGCATCGCCAGAAAAGAAGGTGAAATCAGCCGCCTGGGTGAAGGCACTTACCAGTATCTGCATGCCTGGGGCCTGGATGATCCCACCAAGAACGAATGGGGTATCAATTTCTATGATCTGGCCGACAGCAGCAATCACAATATGACCTACAATGGCTACCCCAAGCATCATTCCTCTGAGGAATGCTGGCAAAGCGGCCTACTGTATAATGTCATGTATAATCGCGACTGCATGGATCATGTGATGACGAACTTTGTTCGTTCCGGCTCGCCGTATGAGTTAGTGATCAAGCCTGTGGCCGAAAGCTTCTTTGGTGAAGGATGCACTGACGCACCCAAGAAATATACGCCCATCAATGCGAACAAGGTAAAGCTGGCCAAATGGGCTTTCCTGCAAAAGCAGTGGCATGACAGCGCCACGCTGTGCAACTGGATGTATCCCATGACCCTGTCGCCTCGCAAGGATCGCGGCTACAAGGGCGATATTGAACTGGACGCGAAGTACATGACAGCTGTAACGGGCGAGGAATGGTCCATGGATGATATTCTCTTTGCCATGGAACGTATTTCCAATATGCTGCGCGTAATGACCGCCATCTCCTTCAAGCTCAATGAAAACAGCACCAATCTGCGCCAGGATCACGATAAGGTAACGGCCTGGGCGTTTGATCAGGATCCTGAATTCAAAGCCTTTGAAGAGGGTACCGTCAAAATGGACCGCGACGACTGGGAAAAGAGTCTTGATATGTTCTATGAGGCCATGGGCTGGAACAAGGAAACCGGCATTCCCACCCGGCAGACACTGGAAAAGTTCGGCCTTGACGATATGGCGGACAAGCTGGAGGAGCTGTCACTGATTTGATCACACTGTTTGCGGCAGGGAAAGCGGCGCTCCAGCCGCTTTCCCTGGGTTGCAGAAAGGAGCTGCCGCTGTGGCGATTATGGGAAGAAGAAAGCCGGGCTTTACGCATGTGGAATACCTGAAAAAATCAGAGATTCCCACACAGTTCAGCGACGCACTGGATCCAGCTGTCCATCCGGAGCTGTCACAGCAGATTCCGCCGGAAACAATGACCATCCCCGCAGAAGAATCCCAGCCGGCCAATATGGGAGAAATGCTGGCCAACTATATTCGCATGATGTCTTCAGGCGGAGAGTTAGTGCAAATCAGCGCGCTGCGTCAAAGCGATACGAATATCAGCAGCGTCATTGCGGAGATGGAAGCTTCAAAAGACTGCGAGGATATACGCAGCCTGACCGGGGAGCAGGATATTTATTATTACTCGCTTCAAGTCATGAGCGAATATTTTGCTTCCACCACCATGCTGGCGCAGGAAAAAAACTATCCCCGTGTCATTGCGGAAATCGTGCGCTTCAACTGTAAAACGTACCCTGCCGCTACCCCGGAGGCGTATTTTTCCCAAACGCCATATTGCATGACGGAAGCGCAAATTGCAGATACGCTGAAAGAGATGCAGCTGACGGATGAATATCGTGATATATGCCGCGTTAATTCCAGCAGCGGCATCCCATACCTGTATTCATCGCTTTTTTTCTCTGAAAAATACGGCAAAGCCATGGCAAACTATGCGGAAGAAGATGACCGCGGACGCTGAGAGGATAAACATATGGGATTTTTGAAAAGAAAAAAAGAACGGGAGCAGACTCCTGAAAATGTGAAAGGGGGACCTGCGCAGCAGGGGCCCGCAGTACAGGAGCCTGTTTTGGAAAAGACGATAGAGGAAAAACCCGACCTGATTGAATATTTGCAGTCTTTGCCGGAAGTGGAAAATGGATTTGCACCCTTTGAAGCGGATGAACCCATTGTCTTGCCGGAGAAAACGCGCTGCGATGAGGTGGCGGATTTCATTGTTCGTCGCACGCATACCAGCCAGGTGACCTCCTTAAAGCTGCTGCGTGCCAGCTTTGCTGATATGGATGAGCTGCTGCCGCAGCTGCAAGAACAGTATCCGGACATTCAATGTATCCAAGGGGCGAAGGACAAGTATTACTACAGCATGGATATGACGCCCAGCTATGCCAAAATTGCCATGTTGATCGAGGAAAAGGATATGCCGCGTACAATCGCTGAAATGGTATACGAACGCAGCGCATACCCGGCGGCAACGGCACATGCCTTTTTCCGGCGTCCCCCCTACAATTGGACTGAAACACAGCTTGAGCAGGCCATTCTCCAGATGAAGCGCAGCGAGCAATACCGTGATATTATGACAGTATACGCTGACAATGGCGAGCCTTACTTCTATTCGCAGAAGTTTTTTTCTGAAAAATATGGCAAAGCTCTTGCCAATTTTGCCGAAGAAGACGTGGAATAAGGACGCAGGCTTCTCTTCCATGCGGGAATGATATCACCAAAGTGTTGCCAACCACATAGTTGAATATCATTGCACATATGGTGCTTAAGGCGCACTGCGTCTGTATTAAGTTGGCGTTCCTTGCCATCAGCCCCCGCTGAGAAATCAAGGGGGGTTGTTTTTCTTAGAACCAATGGGCTCTTGCTATGCGGTCCTCCATGGACAAGCCCGAAAAAATGCGCTATAATGTACGCGATTTTTTTGATTTGGGGGCGAATGATTTTGAACGCCGGGCGAAGAAAAATTTTTATGCGCGGCATGCGGGACGGCATCCCCATTGGCCTGGGATACTTTGCCGTGGCCTTTACCCTGGGGATTTATGCCCGCAACGTGGGGCTTAGCGCCGTGCAGGCCACGGTTTCCAGCCTGCTCACCCATGCCTCGGCGGGACAGTATGCCGGTTTTTCCATGATCGGCCGGCGGGCCGCCATGGCCGAAGTGGTGATCATGACGCTGGTGATCAACGCCCGCTACCTGCTGATGAGCACGGCGCTGAGCCAGAAGCTTGGCCCCAGCACCAGCTTTTTGCAGCGCCTGGCCCTGGGCTATTGCATTACCGACGAGGTTTTCGGCATATCGCTGGCCTACGGCGATTTGCTGGATCCAATCTATACCTACGGTTCCTTCTGCGTGGCCTCCCCCGGCTGGGCGCTGGGCACGCTGCTGGGCGTGCTGATGGGCAATGTGCTGCCATCCAGCGTGGTCAGCGCCCTCAGCGTGGGCCTGTACGGCATGTTTATCGCCATTATCATGCCGCCCGCCCGCAAAAATCGGGTGCTGGCCGGGGTGATCGTGCTGTCCATGCTTTCGAGCTTTGCCTGCGCCCGGTGGCTCACCGCCCTCAGCGAGGGCATGCGCACCATCCTGCTTACCGTGCTCATCGCGGCGGGTGCCGCCATTCTGTTTCCGGTAAAGGAGGCGCAGCATGACTGATCCCTATGTGTATATCGCGGTCATCGCTTTGGTGACCTATGCCCTGCGGGCGCTGCCGCTGACGCTGATCCGCAAGCCCATCAACAGCCCTTTCATCCGCTCCTTCCTGTATTATGTGCCCTATGTGACGCTGGCCGTGATGGTGTTCCCGGCCATCCTGACGGCCACGGGCTCGGTCTGGGCCGGCGCCGCCGCCATGGCCGTGGCCATCGTGCTGGCGCTCACCGGCCAGGGCTTGGTCACGGTAGCGGCCTGCGCCTGTGCGGCCGCCTTCCTGACGGGCCTGATTGCGTAAGGTAATTGTAACAAAAATGTAACTAATATTTACATTTTCGACATGCCGTGTTAAAATGATCCTACCTATATAAGGAGGTCATTTTATGCGCGGCTTTTTCAAACGGTTTGTGCCTGTATGCATGGGGCTGTTCCTTCTCTTCCAGGCGGCGATGGCCTCCTCCACCCTGGAGCTGGGCAGCTCCGGTACGGCGGTGAGCCGCCTGCAGCAGGCGCTGACCGCGCTGGGCTACACCTTAAAATCCGACGGCGTTTATGGCAGCCAGACCCGCAACGCCGTTAAATCCTTCCAGGCCGATCATCAGCTGAAGGTGGACGGCAAGGCGGGCGACCAAACGCAGGCGCTGCTGTACGCCCTGGAGGCGCAGAAGGGCAGCGCAGTCTCCGCCCCTGCGGCCACGGCAGCGGTTTCCGCCGCCGGGCAGCAGGCCATGGTCTATTGCAGCAACGGCGGCAAGCTGAACCTGCGCACCGGCGCGGGCACGGGCTATAAATCCATTGATAAAATCCCCACCGGCGATTGGGTGGTGGTATTGAGCAACAGCGGCAAATGGAGCTATATTTCCTACAACGGTGAAACCGGTTACGTCATGTCCTCCTTCCTGCGGGCAGGCACGGGCACAGCAGCCACCGCCGCCCCGGCCGCCACGTCTGCGCCCGCGGCCGCTTCAGCCGTTCAGGCCATTGTATCCTGCGCCGACGGCGGCAAATTAAACCTGCGGCAAACGGCGGGATCGGGGGCAAAAATCCTGGAAAGGATTCCCAACGGCACGCCGCTCACGGTCTATCCCGCCGGCGGCAAATGGTATAATACCACCTATAACGGCCAAAGCGGCTATGTGCAGGCCGGCTTTCTGGATTTCAGCGCCGCTTCATCATCGGCCCAGGTCCCCACGGCCACGGCGGCGCCCGCGGTCATGGTGGCGCCCACTGCCGTTCCGGCTAACGCGGTGAACGCCACGGTGCGCTGCAACGGCAACCTGAACCTGCGGGCCACAGCCTCCAGCAGCGGCAAGGTGCTGGGCCGCATTCCCAATGGCACGGTCATTACCGCGCAGCCGGTGGACTCCAAATGGTACGCCGTTACCTACAACGGCCAAAGCGGTTATGTGATGGCCCAATACCTGCAAACGGCGGGCGGCGGCACTGCCGCGGCGGCCGCGGGAGGGTCCCAGGCCGTTACAGTATCCGCCGAAAGCTCTCTGCGATTTGAGGAATTCCGCTACGCCACGGTCCATACCACCGGCGGCGGGCTCAACGTGCGCAAGGGGCCCGGGGAAAACTACAGCCGGGTCAGCGAGCTGCAAAACGGCACCCGGATCGTGATCTCCTCCATCCAGGGCAACTGGTGCGCCATGTATTACGGCGATATCCAGGGCTATGTGCAGCGCCAGTACCTGACCATTCAGGAAGCCAACGGCACGGTGCAGACCGCCGCGGTATCTTCCGGCGGCAGCTACAGCTCCTACAGCATAGATTACAACGGCAACACCAGCTCCGCCAAAACCACGGCTGTCCGCAACGCCCAGTACAAGCTGCGCGACCTGGGCTATAACGTTCCCCTCACGGGCGCCTTTGAGGCCCGCACCCATGACGCCATCGTGGCCTTCCAGCTGCGCAACGGGCTCACCGCCAGCGGCGTGCTGGACTCCGCCACACAGAGCGCGCTGTATTCCAGCAGCGCCCGGGATGCCGTCTCCCCCAGCCGGTTCTATCTGTCCCCCAGCGCGGGCACGGGCATCGCCGCCCCGACCAACGTGCAGCTGCTGCACTGGAACAACGAGGTTTCCGGCCTGCTCAGCGGGCAGAAGAGCGTGCTTGCCTATGATCCCGCCACCAGGCTCAGCTGGACGCTGAGCATCCTGTCCTTGGGAAGGCATCTGGATGTGGAGCCTGCCAGCCTGACCGACACCATGATCCAGAAAAAATCCTTCGGCGGCACCAGCTGGGATGTGCATCCGGTATACATCCGCATGCCCGACGGCCGCTGGACGCTGGCCACCATGCACGATTATCCCCATGGCACCAATACCATCAAGGATAACGGCTTTGGCGGGCAGAACTGCGTGCATTTCCTCCGGGATATGAGCGAGGCCCAAAAGAACGATCCCAGCTACGGCGTCCGCAACCAGGAGGTGCTGCGCAGCACCTGCTACAGCATGACCGGGATCACCGTAGCCAACTGACATTGGTTTTTATCAAAAGCATTAACGCCAGCTGGGATAGCATGCGCCCGGCTGGCGATATGTTTGCGTTTATCAACCCCTTTCCGGCAAATACCGGCTTTCATGCCTCATTATGAACAGCGGGCGAACATCGCGCGGATATTTTGAAAAATTTTTGCATGCATATTTTTTTCAAATCTGTATTGCAAAAATTTTTTATTTTCCCCTTTACAAATCGCAAAAGATGTGATATGATATCTTCTGTTGACGGGGCATTAGCGCAGTTGGTAGCGCACAACACTGGCAGTGTTGGGGTCAGGAGTTCGAATCTCCTATGCTCCACCAAACATGAGAAATCCGAACTTTCAGCCGGTAGGCGGAGGGTTCGGATTTCTTGTATTTCTAAAGGAAATAAACTTCTAATCGCATTGAGAAACATAAAGAAGTGTGTTATAGTAAAGTCATAGAACTGGTTTCTTTCGGAGGCCTTAGAGTGGATAAACAATCGATTATTGGTACGAAAGGAAGAATTAATATTCTTGCCGTTGTTTATGCACGGCATTCCAGCCATAACCAAACAAAACAATCCATAGAGGGGCAAGTTGCGGCTGCGCATCAATACGCTGCCGCAAAGGGCTATACCATTATCAAAGAATACGCTGACCGGGCGCAATCATGAGAGCCAGTACAATACGAAGCCGTTCTTTGGTTAAGGTTGGCAATAAAATCATCGATTCCCGATAAGGATCATCATAATCATATGCCGGAATTGTCACCGTTGGTCGTCTTCTTTCGAGGTTTTGCGGTATCAAACACCTGGGAATGCTCATACAGCCGCGGCGGCTTTCAACATCATTATTTAAGCTATTATCACGGAATTATCCAGTTTGTGCATGTTGCCTTTGAAAGCCGGAACCGGTTGAAACAGTGCCGGAAGGACACAGGTGACCCATGGGATGATGAAATCTATTTTGTTGTGAACAAGCTGACAAGAGGATTCCCGGTGCGCGGTTTACGCAGCCCGCTCACTGCGCCGGTGTCCTGTCCGTCCCAGCAAAACCTGCCGAAAACAGGGAGGAAAACCGCACGCTTGATCTTTCCGGACGCATAGAGGATAAAACAGGAACATGGAATTTGAAAACGTATATTTTATAAACGGCACGGCCTACGCCGGGAAATCGACGGCGGTCAGGCTTTTGGCACAAAAATATAACGGGATCGCCTGTGAGGAGAACTATCATAACAGGCTGCTGCCCGTGCTGGATCCGACGGAGTTTCCCTGCCTGTGCTACACACGGGATTTAGCCGACTGGCACGACTTTATCCGCAGGACACCAGAGGAATACGAGACTTGGTATGACGGCGTAACGGTGGAATGTGAAACGCTGGAGCTTCAGATTCTGCCTGAGCTGGCAAAACAGGATAAGCCCATTTTTGTCGATACGAATATCCGCCCGGAAACGCTGAAAACCATTTCCGACCGCCGGCATGTGCTTTTCATGCTGGCGGACCCGGAAGTCTCCGTCCGCAGATTTTTCGAGCGGCCGGACCGGGAAAAGCAGTTTTTGTATCGCCTCATCATGGAAGAACCGGCCCCAAAAAAGGCCATGGAAAACTATCGGCGGGGCCTCATGCGGATCAATTCGCAGGAGCGTTATGACCGCTTCCTGCATGCGGGGTTCCATGTGATTGCACGGGATGAACGCAGAAGTGCGAATGAAACGCTGAAGTTGGCGGAACAGGTCTTTGGGCTTTCCTGAAAACAGCCATTTTCAACCTCCCAGAACGCCTGGCACTGGGGGGCAGAGTACGAGCAATAAAACCAGCCCCCTTTTTTCCATCATGCCGTTTTTCCTTGGATTATATTATGCTGACGGGCTTTTCAGGGCCCGTCAGCATATGAATTATTGGCTTGTGTGTTTCGGATTTTACTTCCACAGATATTCCGTGGCGAATACCTCCATGAGCTGCGTCCAGGTGGTCCAGGTATGGCCGCCGGGCACAAACAGGTAGCCGTGCTCCACGCCGCGTTCATTGAGCCAGTTGTTGGCGCGGTACATGGACGTGGAGTTCCGGTCCTCGTTGGCGAACATATTAAAATCAGTCACGCCGCCGCCAAGGAGCACTTTGGCCCTGTTCAGCATAGCCTTTTCTTCGCTGGACAGTTCGCATAAGTCGTTTTCAAAGTAATCCTTGTTGGCGCCGCTGAACAGGCCGAAGAAGGAGAACAGGCCGTTGGTTTCGGGAGTGATCCACAGGGTGCTGGCCGCAACGCCGCCGCGGGAAGAACCGGCTACAGCGCGGTGTGCGGCATCGGTATACACATGATAGCTGCTTTCAATGAAG
>JAFUGB010000286.1 GCA_017469605.1 Clostridia bacterium | reverse complement strand
CTTCTCAGCGTAGAATTCCTGTTCGCCAGCGGTGAACACGAATTCCTGCCCACAGTCGCGGCATACCAGCGTCTTGTCTTCGTACATAGGTGGAAACCCCCTGATAATGATATGCGGTTTAAGGATTGGCTGACCTGGTTTTTGACCCCACACTCGCCGGCAGGAGCATTGCTCATAGCCTGTTTAGGCCCCCACTCCGCTCTCTCGGACTGCTGTCCGGCCGGGCTTACATCTAAACCGCACCATGCTCACTGAGAATTTCCTCAGCTTACGTGGACCGCTTTGCCTGCGACTGGCTTCGGCTTTCAACCACAGACCCGAACCTTAACCTTTACCCATTATAGGACGGAACGTGTAAAAACGCAAGTGTTTTTTGCGATTTTTTTGCGTATGCCCTGTTTTTTCTTTACAGAATCAGCATGACCAGCGGAATGGTGATCACGCACAGCAGGGTGGACATCAGCAGCACGCTGGCGGCGTTTTCCTGCTCCCGGCGATGCAGCTCGGCCAGGGACAGGATGATGGCGCCCGAGGGGGCCGCGCTGAGCACCAGCACGCAGGCTTTGAAGGTTTCATCCAGCCCGGGCAGGAAGCGCACCATCAGATAGGCGGCCAGGGGATAGGCAATCAGCTTCATTAGGCTGCCGATATAGGAAAACGGCTGGGTCAAAAGCCCTTTCAGGTCCACCGCGGCCAGCCGCATGCCCAACACAAACATGCACATGGGCGTGCTCATGCGGCCCAGCAGCGCCAAATTGTCCAGGATGGCCTCGGGCAGGTGGATATCCAGCAGGTAAAAGGGCAGGGAGAACAGGATCGTCAGCGAAGTAGGGTTCAGGACAGCCGCCTTCAGCGACATGTACCGCCTGTCCCGGGTGAGCAGGAACACGCCCAGGGTGAACACCACCAGGTTCATGCTCAGGGCGTATACCGTGCTGTAGCAGGCCACAATGGGCTGGCCGGGAAACAGCGCCGTCACCAGCGGAAGCCCCAAAAAGCCCACGTTGCCCAGCACCGTGGCAATGCTCAGGATCCGGTAGCGGGCATCGTCAAACCGCTTGCGCAGCAGCAGGCACAGGATGCCGATCACCGCCGCCTGGATGGCCAGCGTCACCAGGAAAAACAGCACGATGCTGCGAAACTGCGCCGGATCGTAGTTCATGCGCTGGAAGGCGTTGATGAACATGGCCGGCCCACAGACATAAATCAGCAGGCCGGACAGTGACCGGGCATGGGGCGTTTCGGCCCAGCCTGCCTTGACAGAGACAAAGCCCGTCAGCATGTAGGCCAGCATCCACAGCACATAGGGGATCACGATGGAAAAATACATCATACGTTTCAATAAAAAGCGTGCGGAGGAAAGTGCCTCCGCACGGACTGCGTACAGGGAACGCTTATTCTTCTTCTTCCTCTTCGGGCAGCTCGGCATTGTGGTACACATCGGCCACGTCGTCGTTATCGTCCAGCATGTCCAGCAGCTTTTCAATCTTGGCGATGGTATCGGGATCGGTGACCTCCACCGTGTTCTGGGGGATCATCTTCTTATCGGCGGACAGGAAGGAAAGCCCCTGCTGCTCCAGCGCTTCGCGGACGGCGGAGAAGTCATTGGGCGCGGTGTAGATTTCAAACACATCGTCCAGCACCTTCACGTCCTCGGCGCCGGCTTCCAGCGCCATCATCATCATTTCGTCCTCGTCCATGCCGGGCTCGCGCTCAACCACGATCTGGCCTTTGTTGTCAAACATGTAGCTTACGCTGCCGGGGGTGCCCAGGGAACCGCCGTTCTTGTCAAAGATATGGCGCACGTCGGCGCTGGTGCGGTTGCGGTTATCGGTTACGATATTGCAGATGATGGCCACGCCGCCGGGCGCATAGCCCTCGTATACGATTTCTTCATAGCTCAGGCCGCTGCCTTCGCCGGCGGCCTTTTTGATGGAGCGCTGGATATTATCATTGGGCATGTTATTGGCCTTGGCCTTGGCAATAACGTCGCGCAGCTTGCCGTTGCTTTCGGGGTTCGCGCCGCCTTCGCGCACGGCAATGGCGATTTCACGGCCGATCTTGGTGAAAATCTTGCCGCGCGCGGCGTCAGCCTTGCCCTTTTTTGCCTGAATATTATGCCATTTGGAATGACCGGACATGAAAATCCCTCCAGAAAATCTATTTAACTATAAAATTATAGCACACAGCAGGCTATCCGTCAAATACTCCCGGCAGAAAATTCATGATTTAAAAATCACGGTTTGGCATCATCTGCTTAAAAAGCGGGACGGATGGGAAACGCAATACTTTTGCCGGGCCCTTGCCGCAATGCCCGCCCGGGGCAATTTCCCGCGCGCCGGCGGCGGCCCGTAAAGCTTCAGCGCCGCTTATCTTTCACCGATCCCGATCATGCCGGTGACCTCGCGCATGAGGCTGCGGTTGACGTTTTCCTTTTTGTTGACGGCCTGGCCCATGAAGTACAAAAGCGTGGTGCGGCCGCCGTCCAGGTTAAAAGCGTGCCGGACGCCCTTTTGCTGCATCATGTCCACCATCCACTGCATCGCCACGCCGGTGCGGCTGTCGTGATCGCCGTTGGCCGTGATGATGATGTAATGGCCGGGGGCATAGTATCCAATGGCTTGGCGGGCGGCCTCCTCCACATATTCCTCCGCCAGCGTTTTGGAGCTGGGACTGTACAGGCGCTGGTTCACCTGGCCGTCGCGGATCAGGATCGGGCCAAAGCAATAGGTGTGCAGCACGCCCATGTCCAGGTACTCCTGGGCGTCGTGCTCCTCGGGATAGTACAGCTCAATGCTGCCGTCGGGATAATAGGCCAGCACGTCCAGCGGCGGAAAATCATAATAGCTTGCGTCGGGCATGGCGTCGGCGCGCACGATGCCGTTTCGGATCACAACGCCCTGCTGGTACTTGAGGTCGTTATCGTGGAACCGCTTATACCAGCGGTAGCCAAAGTTGTCATCGGTGACGGCCAGGATGGCGCCGCCCCGGTCAGCGATGGTCATGCCGTCCTCAAAGTTGTGGCCTTCCTCCCGGCTGCCCTGGGACATGAGCGGCTGCCATACCACGCTGGGCTTGCAGAAAATTTCGGTTTCGTACCAGCTCATATCGGGGTAACGGGGATGGGTATAGCGGATGATTTCAATGTGCAGCTCCTGATCGATGTAGTACCAGTAGCCGGTGGCATAATCGCCGTATACGAAGGGGGCGGCCGCTTGATCCGCCAGATAGCCTTCTTCATCCAGCTCGGGCAATTCCACCGTGCTGGCTGCCGCCAGGCCGCCGCCGGTAACGATGCGGGCGCCCAGCATTTCCTGCTGCTGCGCCGCCGTCAGCACGCCGTCCGCCGTTTGGTCCAGGCTCTGCTGAAACTGGATTACGCGGTCGGTCATGCCGGAATTGAAGGCGCTGTTAAAATCGTCGGACCGGTAATAGCCCAGCTTCAAAAGGCCCTTTTTGGCTTCCAGCACGTCGTCGCCGTAGTTGTTCTCCCGCAGGGTGCGGTATTGGCCGTCGCCCCCCGCGCCCTCAGCCGGCATTTCGGTGGCGGCATTCACCGGCGTACCGTCCGCCATAACGGCAGCGTCGCTGAACAGCACGGCCTGGGTGTAGGCGTCAGCCACACCGGTGCGGGCCAGGCCGTTCATGTACTGGAAATTTTCCACCACCGGCCCGGCGGATTCGTTGAATATATCGTTCAGCGCGTCGGTGCGGTAATAGCCCAGCTCATACAGCCGGACCTTCATGGCCTTTACATCATCGCCCACGCTGCCCGATGCAAGCATCCGGTACGCTTCCTCGGCGCCGGCGGAAAAGGACAGGCACAGCAGCAGGCACAGCAGCAGCGCAAATGCACGTTTTTTCATTTTACTTTAACCACTTTCCCGCGCTGAGGGATTCGCCGGTGAAAAAGCTGTCCACGAATTCCAAGCGCTGTTTCATATAATCATACACATAGTCCAGCTCGGCGGCGGCGCGGAAGGAAAAGGTATCCTTAAATTGGGGCCAGGCCGCGGCTTCCCGCTCCCATGCGCCGCTGGCGTCCAGCTGGTCGTAATACTTCTGGAACAGGCCCATGATATGCTCATAGGAGAACACGGTATCCCTGTACAGCTGCCACTTTTGACGGCACAGGTCGTTGATGCCCCCGGCGTTGTACTTGACCAGCCACTCAAACAGATGGTTGCTGCTGATGATGTCCACCTCGCGCTTGGTGGCGTCGTTGCGGCGGCCAAAGGAGCCGTCCATATCCCAGGGGATCAGCCGGTAGCGGGGATCGGCGGATTTGTCGTCCATCACAAAGTACAGGTTTTTAATCATGTTGCCGGTGGCGCCGGTGGCGGTGATGTATACGTAATAATCAGCAAAATTGTCAATATCGATATAATCACCGATGTGGGCGGCGAAGGCGTTGGCGTCGGAATTGACGGTGAACTGCAAAAAATCGTAAAAACGGTTCCAGTCGCCGGCCTGCATATCGCCGGGCTTGGGATACTTGAGCTCCATGTTGTACCAGATTTCGCTGTCGCCCGGCAGCTTTTTGCCCAGCGTGGTGAAATCCATCAGGTTCACGCCGCCGGCCTCAGCCTGCACCGAGCGCACGATCTGGCCGTTTTCCTTGTCAATGGCCACCTGCTTGCGGTCCAGCCGCTCGTTCAGGCTGTAGAGACCAATGTACTTGCCGTTCATGTATACTTCGCAGAATTCGCCCTCGATGGCGCCCGAGCGGGCCGGGTCCCAGGGCAGGGTATAGAGTTCCTCCCATAAATCCATGGCCACGGTATTGCGCAGGCGCAGCATATCGTTCATGGCGCCGCACAGGATCCAGTCGTCGTCGCGGCGCAGGCCCAGCAGCGAGGTTTTGTATTTTTCGCCGTTTTGCCACAG
The DNA here is from genome assembly GCA_017469605.1 of Clostridia bacterium. Lineage (GTDB taxonomy): Bacteria > Bacillota > Clostridia > Christensenellales > Aristaeellaceae > SFMI01. The sequence continues at coordinate 9,034 of JAFUGB010000286.1, read as the reverse complement.
GTGCACGGTGTAGTTATGCTTTTTGTAATTCAGGCTGCTCTGGCCCCGGTAGCCGATGGTGATCTCGTATTCCATGACGGCATCGGGCTGGCCGTGGACGGCGTAATCGGGATCCACGATGGTCAAGGTGCCGGGCACCTGGTTTTCATACAGGTCGCTGCCGTGGTATTCCACAAATACGAGCGGCAGGGTGGACAGCTTTAAGTGCATCACGGTGCGCTTGGACCGGGTGGCCAGCTGGATGGTGATATCCTCGCCCAGGGTCACGGTGGCCGGGTTTTCCGCCGTCAGCAACTGGCCCGCCACGTCAACGGTGGTCCAGGCGTCGGTATAAGGAAAATCAATGATAACCTCCCCGCCCTGGGCGCTGACCGGGCAGAACCAGGTGACCGCCGCGCCGGTCTGGCTGTCCTTGAGCGCTTCCATGCCGTTGATCACCGGCACGGTCAGGTCGCGCTCGTAGGCGCGGCTGTCCTTTTTATAGGCGGTGTTGCCGTTTACCGGCGTCGCCGCTCCCAGCACCAGCGTTACCGTGCCGTGATCAGCCAGCGCCGGGGCGCTCAGCAGGCAGGCCATCAGTATAAGGAGAAAAAATGCGCGCTTCAAAGCACAATACCTCGCTTTTGCATAATCATATCCATGATACACGAAGGCGGGGAAAGATGCAAGCCATGGGTGGATATTTAACATTTCTATAGAAAGAAAACCGCCCTTTCGTTCCCGAAAAGGCGACTGGACTGCGGGGATGCGCTGCGAAACGGCAGCCCGTCTGTTTATTTTTTGGAAATCACGCCCGTGGTGATCTCCTGGGTGCCCTTGCTGTTGATGGTTTTGCCCTGGGCATCCACGGTAATGGTGCCGCCGGAAACCGTCACGTCCTGCTGTCCCTGGATGGCGTCGTCGCCGGCGGTAATGGTGATTTGGCCTCCCGCCACGTACACGTAGCCCTTGCCGGGCTCGTCGGCGTTATCGGCCTTGATGCCGTCCTTGCCGGCGTTCAGGGTGAGGACGCCATCCTTAATGGCCACCGAATCGTCCCCCTTCAGCGCGTTTTTAACAGCGGTTACGTCAATGGTGCCGGATAGGATTTTCAGGTCGTTGTGGCAGTCGATGCCGTTGTTGTTGAGGCCGTTCACGGTCAGCGCGCCTGAGCCGTTGACGGTCAGGTCGTCCCGGCTGCTGATGCAGCCCTTGGGCGCTTTTTCAAAGGCGCGGGTATAGACGGCGCCGTCGGTCAGCGTGTTCACGCTGCCGGGGGCCAGGGTCAGGCTCACCTTATCGGCGCTGATCACGTACAGCGGGGCGGAATCGGGGCAGGTCAGCGTCAGCCCGCCCAGCACCAGCTGGGCCTTTTCCTCCTTGCCGAGTTCCACGATCACCTGGCCGTTATCGCAGGCGCCGGAGAGCAGGTAGGTGCCGGGGGCGGTGATGCGCACCGTGGTTCCCTCCGCCGTAACGCCGCTGCCGTTGATCAGCACGCCGTCGTTGTTGAAGGTGATGATCACAGCTTCGGTCCAGTTGTCCCGCTGGTCAAACTTGGTGAACGCGTCGGAATAATCGGCGGCCAGCGCGGGCATGGCGGCCAGCAGGCACAGCGCCAGGATCAAAATGAATGCCTTTTTCATGACAAATTGCTCCTTGTTCGTCAATTGTACGGCATCATCATACCATTTTGGATGGGTAAAAGCAAGCGCTGCGGGCAGCGCGGAGGTGAACAGGCTGGGAAGAATGTGTAAATTTTTTATACAACGATCAAAGGCCGCTTTGCGTTTTTAATGTTTTGTTAATGGACAAAGGCGCAGGGGCATGATAAGCTGATAGCGGCTTAAAGCGTTTGAGGAGAGGAAGAAGATTATGATGAAAAAGCTGTGCTGCCTAATGCTGGCTGTTGCGCTGTGCCTGGGGCTGAGCGGGTGTTCCTTCACACTGGGGCGGATGGCTGCCTATGACCAGGCCGGCCGGTACAGCATAGGCAGCTTTGCCTATGACGCCGGCGCGGTGGACACGGTGGAAATCAACTGGCGATCCGGCGAAATCCATTTAACGGAGAAGGCGGGGCCGCGGCTCAGCGTGACCGAAGCCGCCGGCAAGTTATCCGAAGCCCAGCAGATGCACTGGCTGCTGGATGGCGGCACGCTGCGCATCCAGTTTTGCGAATCGGGCTATCGCGGCGCAATCACCGGCAATAAAAAGCTGGAGATGGAGATCCCTGCCGGGATCGACCTGCGGGTCAACTGCACCTCGGGCGATGTGTTCATGGGCGAGCATACGCTGGGTGCGCTGGCGGTCAATATTACCAGCGGCGATGTGCGCCTGGGCAATGCCCGGGCGGCTTCCGCGGCCTTCAATTCCACCAGCGGCGATGTGACCACGGGACTTTTGGATGTGGCGGGCGCCCTTGCCGTGAACAGCACCTCGGGCGATACCCGGATAGAAGCGCTGCAGGCGCAGTCCGCCCGGCTGAACAGCACATCGGGCAATATTGACCTGGGGCTGTATCAGTGCGGCGATACCAATATCAGCTGCACCAGCGGCAGCGTGCGCCTGACGGTGCATCCCGATCACGGGGCCGCTGTGGATTACAGCACATCCAGCGGCAGTCTCAACGGCCGGAGCGTAAAAAACAAGGCCGCCCATATTGAGGTGGGCGGCGGAGAATGCCGGGCCAGGGTGAGCACCACCAGCGGCAGCCTGACGGTGACGGAGAAGGAAGGGGACAGGCGTTAATCCCCGCTTTCCCGCCATTTACGGATCATGCTTTCCTGCTCGGGGGTCAGCGGCAGGGGCCTGCCGTCCACTGTCACGCGGACGCCGGCGGGCTTTTTGACATGGCCTTTGCAGCCATGGGCGCAGAAATCCCGGGACAGGGCGGCGTCGGGGCCGTTCAGCGCGGTATCCAGGGCGGCAAAATCGGTGATGTCGGGCATGGCCAGCACCAGGTCGGCCAGCGTGGCAATGTCCCTGTCCGGATGCAGTACGGGCAGGCCGCAAAGCGCCTGCAGGTCATTGGCGATCACGCCGGATAAAGCCAGCGTGCGGTCATTGACGCGTTCGCGGGCGTCTTCTTCGCCATGGGCCGCTACGATGCGGGGCACCGGCAGGTCATAATCGCCCTCGCAGATCACCACGTCAAAATCGCTGTAATGGGCCAATATTTCCGAAGGCAGGAGCCTGCGCGGATAGAGCAGGACGGTTTCCAGCTCGGCCTTGATGGTGACCAGCTCGGAACCGGCCTTGGTGTGCCGGTCGGTATTGCTGCCCGGCTTGTCCATATGGAAGGTGGGGCAGAAGACCGTTTTTACGGTGCCGGCCCGCAGGCCGCGGCCCTGCACCTCGGCCAGGAGCGCTTCCACCAGGGTGGTTTTGCCCGCGCCGCGGATGCCTACAATCGTTACGATTTTCATGGATTGCCTCCCTCGTTCTGCCTGATCAGCGCGGCCACGCGTTCGGCCATGTCCACGCGGTTTTGCTCGTCCACCGTGAGCACCAGCACCTTGGGATGGCGCTTGATAAAATCATGCCAGGGCTGATCGCGCCGCAGCACGCCCAGCACCGGAATATCGCCGTCCAGGCAGGCTTGGATCTCATTTTGAAAGACCTGGGCGTTTTTTTCCAACTGGCCGCACTCATCCATCAGGATCACGCCCTCGGGATGCCGCCGGGCCTCCCGCAGCAGCGCCGCGCCCAGCGTATCGAACCGCTCGGTGAGCGGGCGCATTTTGCCATCCTGCAGGCAGGCCACCATGGCGCTTTCGGATAATTCTTCCGGATTATTAGCGGGCGTCATATACAGGGAGGAGCTGCCCCGCTCCCTCGTTAAAAACCGGGTGCGGAAGCCGTACACCGGCATGCCGATCAGGTCCAGCGCCCCGTTCAGCGCGCGGCCTTTGCCAATTTGCCTGTCGCCGGTCAAAAAAACATGCATGTCTTTCTCCTTGCTTTCGTCGTTGTACGCTTCCATTATAAACGCTGCGCCCCCATTTGTAAACCTCTTGAAATCCGTCCATTCTTGCATTATAATAAGCAGGTAAAGGAGGGCCGCGATTTGTTTAATATCGGTTTTGCGGAGCTGCTGCTCATTCTGATCATCGCCTATGTGATCGTAGGCCCCAAGGATCTGCCGAAGGTGGCGCGCTGGCTGGCGCGGCTGGTGAAGAGCGTGCGGCAAATGATCAAGGATCTGAAGGCCGAAGTGGGCTGGGACGAAATGATGCAGGAAACCGAGGACGTGCGCAAGGATATCGATCAGACCATGAAGGAAGCCGATATTACGGCCGATCTGCGGGAGGCGAGCAAGGAGCTGAACAAGAGCATCGGCCAGGCCAAGAAGGACACCTTTAAAAAGAATTGACAATATGAAGCGGGAGGAAAAACAATATGCGACTGGGAACCACTGAAATCATCCTGATCATCGTACTGGCGCTGGTGCTGTTTGGCGGCGGCAAGCTGGCAGGAGTAGGCAAGGCGCTGGGCAAGAGCATTAAAGATTTCAAGAACGAAGTAAAGGAAGACGACAGCGATAAGGAAAAAAAGGCTGACGGCGAGCAGAAGGACTGAGTATGTCAAAGGAGCAAACCGTGGCGGGAAATGAGGAAGAGCGGGAGCTGACGCCCCAGGAGAAGCGCCAGTCGCTGCTCAGCCACCTGCTGGCGCTGCGCAAGGTGCTGGTGATCTCGGCAGCGGCGGTGGTGATCGCCTTCGCGCTGGTGTTTTATTTGTGCATCGATCAGCTGATGGAGTGGATCATCAATCCCATTCAGGCGCGGGGGATCGAGATCATCTATACCGCCATGTCCGAGGCACTGGTGACCAAGTTCAAGGTGGCGCTGATTGCCGCGGCGATATTGGCCAGCCCGGTGGTGATCTGGCAGGTGTGGGGGTTCATCAAGCCGGCGCTGTATCCCAAGGAGCAGCGCAGCTTTCGGCTGCTGTTCGTTATAGCGCTGCTGCTGTTCCTGCTGGGCGTAACGTTCTGCTATTTTGCGGTATATACGCTGGCGGTGGACTTTTTCCTGATCCAGGGGGATGGGCTGGCTACGCCCATGCTGTCCATCGATAAGTATGTAAGCTTCCTGTTTGGGTTCATTGTGCCCTTCGGCATCGCGTTCCAGCTGCCGGTGTTTTTGTACCTGACCACGCGGATGGGGTGGACGAGCGCGCAGATGCTGTCCGGAAAGCGCAAGTACGTGATCCTGGGCATCTTTGTGCTGGCCGCCGTGCTGACGCCGCCGGACATCGTATCCCAGGTGGCGCTGGGCGTGCCGCTGTGCCTGCTGTATGAAATCAGCATCCTGGTGGCCAGGCTGACCAAACCCAGGGAAAGGGAATAAAAAAGGGACTGCCAAAAGGCGCCCCTCATAAGACAGTTTTATAGTTTTCGAGAAATGGCATGATCTTCCGGTCATGCCATTTCCTGTGTCATCAGTTCACTCAACGGGATGAACTCGCTCAGATTGTAGCAGATATGGATGGCGATATAGCGCACATCGTGTTTTGCAAAAGTGATGTTGATAAACACCCCTGTCATCGTGGAATTACGTCCGAGATGCGACAGGGCTTTTGTAAGGAATACCGCTACATGGTCAGCATCGATTTCGTTCAGCGTGGACTGAAAGCCGGGACGGTCAAAAGCTGAAGTATGATAACGATACTTCTTAAACACAAGGAAAATCAAGGCTTTTATAGCAGCGGGCAAGCTGGTAATGTACTGAAATTGAATATAGCACGCATCAAGCGGCGTTTACTATTCTCCACCCGGAGAAATAGGAACGCCGCTTTTTTTATGCCCACCGTTACGCGTTGGGCGTCATACCCAAATCGGGAACCCACATAATGTCAGGAACGGGAAACGATCCAACGAATCGAGCCAAGTCCGATTCCCACATGATTCTTTTAAGAATCGATACCAATATACCAGCATGGTATTGAACTATCAATACACCTGAAGGCGGTTGACGGTTCCAACCGTCAACACCCTGTTTTGCTATGCTTTCACTACTTGGCAAGCAGGGTCCAGATGGACGTTTTTCTACGTGGCAAGCAGTATTCCGATCCGGAACGGAACCACTTTTGCCAGCTTCGACTTGTTGGGATAATCCCAAACCCTTATGATCGCACGAGTGCGAGCTGCGCGTTTTCACGCTTTTAATGCTTTCCTTTACAGCAAAAAAACGATTTCTTTTCTCACGAAAAACCTTGACTTTTAATTGCGACAGCTGTAGAATATCTGTATCGCGACGGTTGTAGAAGGAGGATGTGTCATGAAAGAAACGATTTTTCTGCCAGATGGAGAATTGGAAATTATGCAGATCGTCTGGCAGTGTGAACCACCTGTTTCCCGCAGTATCATTGAGGAAACGCTCAAAAAACAAAAGCATTTAGCGCCCAGCACTATCCTCACATTTCTGACTCGTCTTTGTGACAGAGGCTTCTTAAGCGTAGAACGTCATGGACGAATGAACCTATATACTCCGCTTATTTCACGCAAGGATTATTTAGCAAAAGAGAGTCGTCGGATATTAGACCGTCTCTTTGGAGGTTCCCTATCTGCCTTTGCTGTTTCGTTATGCGACAGTGGTGTATCGAAAGACGAAATTGCAGAATTACGAGAAATAATAGAGGAAGATAATTTATGATATGGGGGCAGATTCTCTGGGGTGCATTACTAGCCGGACTCTTGGGCTTCAGCTTTCACCGAGCCTGGAAATGGGAGCACGGTACTGAAGCACATGTGTTGTTTTCTGAAAAATATGGAAAAGAGACATATGTTTTTGTTCCGCCGACGGTACTGTTCTGGATTTTACTTGTATTTCTTATGATGTTTGTGTGGTTCTTTGGCCTCCAAAACGGTCTCTTGCTTTTTATGGCACTGGCAGTTGAAGTTTTGTTGCTTCTCAGCGTTTATTATGTTGTACTGCTTATTCTTCTGCCGATTTTAAGAAAACGGTTTAGTGCACGGGCTTGTGCAGTGCTTTGGCTGGTACCGGCTTTTCTTAGTTGGCAAGCACATGGACTTATCGGCACGTTGCCAATGCCGCGCATAACTATATATCTTCCTCATCATATGTTGTCCATCATTGGGGCAGTTTGGGTTTCCGGGTTTCTTGCTGTAGGCGGATACTATACGATCTCTCATCTGGGTTTTTACACGCGGGTACGAAAGCACTCAGCACCAGAAATGAATAATGAGATATGTGCCATCTGGAAACATGAACAAGAAGCATTGGATTACCGGCGTCCAGTAGCGTTATTACGGGCAGACGTATCTGCACCATTTTCCATGGGGCAGACAAAGCGGACCCGTTGTACAGTGCTCCCAGAACATGATTACACGAAGGAAGAGCTCTCTATGATCTTCCGTCATGAATTACATCATCTTCAACGATGTGATGTAGACACAAAAGTATTTCTTTGCCTATGTAACGCTTTGTGTTGGTTTAATCCGTTAGTTTGGATTGCAACAAGAAATGCGGCTGATGACCTGGAACGCAGCTGCGATGAAATTGTAATAGAAAAAATGGGGGACCTTGAGCGACGTGCTTATGCGAACCTATTATTAGATTCTGCTGTGCCGGAAAAAGGTTTTACAACCTGTCTCTCCGCTGCTGCAGGGACGCTTCGCTATCGTCTGAAAAGCATCATGAATCAACAAAAACGCATGGTTGGAACAGCATTACTGATGATGGCAATCTTTAGCTGTGTCATGTGTTTCGGCATAGTCTCTGTCAGCGATACACGTGGGAGCTTAACTTCTTTAATTCTGGAACCTGGCACTGAGATACAAGCTATCTATGATGGCAAAAGTCTCGATATCCTGAAATGGGATGATTCTGCACTTCGTGAGACACTTGAAAAGATTAAGCTGGAGCATATAGCGGGGCTGCGTAAGCCTGTTCTCGACGGAAAACAAATGACTTTTATGTTGCCAGGCGGGAGATTTGTTTCTATGACAGATCAAGTGCTCGTTGTTCATGACTATCACAAGTACAACAGCACCTCCGACTGCTATTTGATAAAAAGTCCTGTGGATTGGGATGCGCTATATGCATGTTTCAAATAGTGATGCCTATAATAAGCCATGCTTGTCATTAAAAATACCGGGCTGCTGCATACACAACAGTCCGGTATTCTTTTGGTTTAGCCAACTTTGTTAGACAGATGCCCAAAGCCTTTTGATTCAAGCTTTCTTATGAGCATCCGCCCAACGGCCCCTTTTTTTGTATGGATCGGATGAAGCGGGTAAACGGTATTATGTTCGGCTCAGTCCCAGCTTTTCAAAGGCCCGGCTGAGGCCGTCGTCTTCCACGGCGGGGCATATCAGGCTGCTGATGGCCTTGAGCCTGGGGCTGCCGTTGTCCATGCATACGCTGGTGCCCACGGTTTGGAGCATTTCCAGGTCGTTCATGCTGTCGCCAAATCCGATGGTATCGGCCAAATCAAAGCCCAGCCGTTCAGCCACCGTGCGCACGCCCCTGCCTTTATCGAACTTGCGGTTGATCAGTTCGCCGTTCAGGCAATTGTGGGCCGATACGTCCTGGACCACAAAATTGAATTCGCCCTCCAATGTCTCCCGGGCGGGGATCAGCTGGTCGGCGGTGTTGCACATGATCACAATTTTGTAGATGGGCCGGCCGTCATATTCGCCCATGGGGAGGATGTTCAGCTCCCGGGCCAGCGCCTTGCGCCAGCGCTCCAATTCGCTGTTTCCCGCTCCGGCCCGGGCCAGGAATTCGCTCATGTCCTCATCGCCGTAGCAGGCGTCCACGGCCTCGATGGTGCGCAGCACGCCGGTTTGGCCCAGCAGCCGCATGCCGGTATCCAGCTGCGAGGGCGTCATGGGGCAATCAAACAGCACCTCATCGCCCAGGAATACGTAGCCGCCGGCGCTGGCTACCGCGCCGTCAAAGCCGTAGGCCAGCACGGGGGCCAGCATGCCCTTGCTGCGGCCGGTGCACAGAAACACCCGATGGCCGTTGGCCCGGGCCCTGTGGATGGCAATGAGCGCGCTTTCCGGGGGCGTGTTGGTGCCCGGCGG